>CAZRFB010000067.1:0-3680 GCA_964599185.1 uncultured Rhodobacterales bacterium
GGACGACCCCAGCGCCCACAACAGCGCCGCCTTGTTGGGATGGTCGCGCTTGCCCTTCCACACCATCACGAAGCTGAACGACATCATCGCGAAGAACGGGATCACCTCCAGCGCCGAGAAGATCGAGCCGATCCACTGCCAATAGCCCGGCGTGCCGATCCAGAAATAGTGGTGCCCGGTGCCCAGGATGCCGCTGAACAGCGACAGCGCGACGATGGCGTAGAGCCATTTCTCCACCACCTCGCGGTCCACGCCGGTGAGCTTGAGCATCAGGAACGCCAGCAGCGCCGCCATGATCAGCTCCCACACGCCCTCCACCCACAGATGCACCACATACCACCAGTACATCTTGTCGAGGCTGAGGTTGGAGGGGTTGTAGAGCGCGAACACGAACAGCGTGAGGCCCGCCAGACCCAGAAACAGCACGTTGGTGATCGCGGTCTTGCGGCCTTTCAGGATGGTCATGCCGATGTTGACGAGGAAGATCACCACCGCCAGCACAAGGCCGAGCTTCACCCATAGCGGCTGTTCGAGAAACTCACGCCCCTCCTTGCCCAGCAGCCAGTGCCCCTCGGCGATGTTGAACACATAGGTCACCACCGCGCCCAGCGTGCCGACAACGAAGATGATCAGTTGCAGATAGGCCAGCGTCGGCGACCAGATCTCGGTCTCGGTCTCCTCCGGCAGCAGGAAATAGGCCCCGCCGCAGAAACCGAGGATCAGCCAGACGATCAGGCTGTTGGTGTGCAGCATCCGCGCGATGTTGAACGGCAGCGTCTCGCTGAGAAAGTTCGGCGAGACATAGATCCAGCCGATCAGCAGCCCGCCCAGCACCTGGATCGCAAACAGCGCCATCGCCGCGACGAAGTACCAGTAGGCGATTTTCTGGGTTTGGTATTTCATGTCGTTCTCCTGTCGCCCCTGTCTTCAGCCCGCATCGTTCGGCGGCCAGCCCTGCGTGTCGATCTTGTCCACCCACAGGAAGAATTCACTCAGTCCCCGCACCTCCGCATCGCTGAGGTTGAACTGCGGCATCTGGCGGCGGCCCTCGATGCCCGAAGGCTGGCCGTCCATCCACGCCTTCAGCGTCTCGAACGCCGCCTCAGGGTCATCCTCGACGCCCCAGCGGGTCATGATGTTGCCAAGCTCCGGCGCAAAGTAGGCTCCTTCGCCCAGCAGCGTGTGGCAGTTGATGCAGGTGTTCATCTCCCACACCCGCTTGCCGAACGCGACTTCCTCCGTCAGCGGCGCCGAAGCGGTCGACTTGTTCACGATGTAGAAGTGGCTGTGCGCGGTCAGGCCGACAAAGATGGCGATGAAGAACAGCGACCCGCCGTAAAAGATGTTGCGGGCCATGGATTTTGTCATGAATTCGCGCATGGGTTTCTCCGTTTTGTTACGAGCAGTCGGACGGCGATCCGCCGCGCGGCGTCAGTTGAACTGGGCGAGATAGGCGATCACGTCGTCGCGCTCGGCGTCCTTGCGCAGACCGGCGAAGCTCATCGTCGTGCCCTTGACCATGGCCGACGGCTTCTTGAGGTATTCGTGCAGAACCTCGTCGGTCCAGACCAGACCCTCGGCGCCCTTGGCCTTCATCGCGTCGGAATACTTGAAGTCCGCCAGCGACGCCGCCGGACGCCCGACGATCCCGTTCAGCACCGGGCCGATCTTGTTCTTCGCCCTGTCGCCGACCGCGTGACAGGCGGCGCATTTCTTGAACACCTTCTCGCCTTTGGCGATGTCGCCGTCGGCCTGCGCGGCGAAAGCGAAGCCCGCGGCGAGCGCGGCGGCGATGGCTGTTTTCAGCATGGTGTCGACTCCTCTGGCGCGGATGGATGGGTTTGCGCGGACCATGGGCGCGCGGCGCGGTCGGCGCCTTGACAATGGTTAAGCGGTTTCACGCCATGACCTCCCCCAGCAGAGCCGGGTCGCCAAGCCTGCGCAGCGCGCCGTCCGTCGCGCGCGCCAGAGCGGCGGCCCCGGCGGCGCGGGCGACGGCGTCGATCAGGTCAGGCGCGCTGACCGCGAAGGCGGTTGAAAGCGCGTCCGCCGTCTCGGCGGCGTCCGGCCCCGCGCGCGCCACAACCGCCACCGCGCGCCAGCGCTCGGCGCCTGCGCCGCGCGGGTCCAGGATATGCCCCGCCCCGTCGGCGAAGCGCAGCGCCCCCGGCGCGCTGACCGCCAGCGCGGCGTCGGCCAGCCGCAGCGTCACGCCGACCTGCGGAACCGCCACGCGCCGGGCCGGGCCGCTCAGCCGCATCTCGCCCGCGTCAACCATCATGCGCGTAAACCCGCGCCGCGCGAGAGCCGCGCTCACGCGGTCGGCGATGGTCCCCTGCGCAAGACCGTTCAGCGTCAGCCCCGCGCCCGGCGCCAGCGTGACCGCCGCCGACGCGATCGCGACCGGCGCCTGCGCGGCCTCGCGCGCCGCCTCGGGGTCGCGCCCTTCCGCCCGCGCGCGCCACAGCGGCTGAACCCGCATGTCGAAGGCGCCCGCCGTCGCCGCGCGCCAGCGTTCTGCGGCGCGCAGCGCGGCCACGAGGTCGAGCGCGGGCGCCGCCAGCCGTCCCGCGGCGTTGAGCCGCGACAGCTGCGACGTCGCGTCATAGAGGCTGAACAGCCGCTCCAGCCGCGCGATTTCGGCCACCGCCTCGGCCAGCGCCGCCGCGCCTGCGTCCCGCGCGCCATGAACGCGCAGCGTCGCCTCGCCGCCCAGCGCCGCGCCGCGCCACTCCAGAACCTGCGCGCGCGCGGGCGTGGCCAGCGCCGCCGCGCTCATCGCCGTCAGCACGAACCGTCGCCGGGTCAGCATCAGGCGGCCCCCCTTCGCGCGCGGTTCTTCAGCACCGTGCATTGCGCGGGGTCGTGCTGGATCACCTGACAGCGCAGGCACAGCACGCATTCGTTGGGGTTGATGCGGCCCAGCGGGTCGATGGCGCCGACGGTGCATTTCGTCTCGCACAGGTGGCACTCGCGCCCGCATTGCGGACGACGGCCCAGCCAGTCGAACAGCTTCATCTTGGCCGGAATCGCCAGCGCAGCCCCCAGCGGGCACAGATAGCGGCAATAGAAGCGCTCGATGAACAGCCCCGCCGTCAGCAGCGCCACCGCGAACAGCACGAACGGCCATGCGCGGTCAAAGCGCATCGAGACGGCGGTCTTGAACGGCTCCGCCTCCGCCAGCCGCAGCGCATCGTCCATCGAGTGGAACGACAGCGCCAGAATCGCGACGAACAGGACGTATTTGAGCGCCCACAGCCGCTCCTGCACCACAAACGGCACGGCGATCTGCGGCACGCCCAGCCGCTGCGCCGCCTTGCCCAGCAGTTCCTGCAGGGCGCCGAACGGGCACAGCCAGCCGCAGTAGATGCCGCGTCCGACGAACAGCAGCCCCAGCGCGACAAAGCCCCACAGGATGAAGATCAGCGGCTCGATCAGGAACGTCTCCCAGTGAAAGCCGCTCAGCAGCGATTGCAGGAAGGCGACCACCTGCACCACCGAGAGCTGCGCGCCGAGAAACCAGCCCAGCCAGACCGTGGTCAGCAGCAGAAAGCCGATCCGCACGCGGATCCACAGCTTCGGGCGGCGCACGAACGGCTCCTGAAAGATCAGCAGCAGATAGAGCGCGCCCAGCATCGCCACCACCGAGGCGATCTCGACGCGCTTGCCCGCCCAGGCCG
>CAZRFB010000068.1:0-17510 GCA_964599185.1 uncultured Rhodobacterales bacterium
CAGGGGTTCAGGCTCGACATCGGCTCCTGAAAGATCATCGCCAGATCGCGGCCCACCAGATGGCGCCGGGCGCGCGGCGCCATGCGCGTCAGGTCATGGCCGTCGAACGCCATGCGGTCGGCGGTGACGGTCGCGGTCCACGGCAGCAGGCCCATCAGCGCCAGCATCGCCACCGACTTGCCCGAGCCGCTTTCGCCGACGATGGCCAGAATCTCGCCCTTGTCGCAGGTCAGCGACACGCCATCCACGGCGCGGAACGGCCCCGCGCCGGTGCGGAAGGCGACGGTGAGGTTCTCGATCTCGAGCAAAGCCATCACGACCGCCTCAGCTTGGGGTCGAGCGCGTCGCGCAGGCCGTCGCCGATCAGGTTGATCGCCAGCACCGTGATCAGGATCGCGAGGCCCGGCAGCGTCACCACCCACCACGCGCGCAGGATGAACTCGCGCGCCTCGGCCAGCATGGTGCCCCATTCCGGCGTCGGCGGCTGGGCGCCCATGCCCAGAAAGCCCAGCGCCGCCGCGTCGAGGATCGCGTTGGAGAAGCTCAGCGTCGCCTGCACGATCACCGGCCCGAGGCAGTTGGGCAGGATGGTGCGCGTCATCAGATACACCGGCCCCGCCCCCGCGACCCGCGCGGCGGTCACATAGTCGCGGGTCTTCTCCGCCATCACCGAGGCGCGCGTCAGCCGCACGAAATGCGGCTGCAGCACGATGGCGATCGCGACCATGGCGTTCATCAGCCCCGGCCCCAGGATCGCCACCAGCACCAGCGCCAGCAATAGCGACGGAAACGCGAGGATCACGTCCATCACCCGCATGATCGCCACATCGACCCAGCCGCGCACATAGCCCGCGATCAGCCCCAGCGTGACGCCCACGCTCATCGCCAGCGTCACCACCACCAGCCCGATGAACAGCGAGAACCGCGCGCCGTGCATCAGCCGCGAGAGCAGGTCGCGCCCCACCGCGTCGGTGCCGAGCAGGAACGCCGAACGGCCGCCCTCCTGCCACGCGGGCGGGACCAGCAGCGCGTCGCGATACTGCATGGTCGGGTCATGCGGCGCGATCAGCGGCGCCAGCAGCGCCACCAGAACCAGCGTCACGAACACGAACAGGCCGACCACGGCGCCGCGATTCTCGGAGAAATAGCGCCAGAACTCCAGCAGCGCGCCGGGGCGCGCGATGGTCTCCGGCGCCGCGACGCTCGCCTCGCTCATTGCGCCCTCCTCACTGCGCTCGTATCCGCGGATTGATGAAGCCGTAGGCGACATCGACCAGCAGATTGACCACCATCACCACCAGCGCGATCAGGATCAGCCCGCCCTGCACCGCCGGATAGTCGCGCCGGAAGATCGAATCGACCATCCACTTGCCAACGCCGGGCCACGAGAAGATCGTCTCGGTCAGGATCGCGCCCGCCAGCAGCGTGCCGGTGGTCAGCCCGATCACCGTGATCACCGGGATCAGCGCGTTGCGCAGCGCGTGCACCCCGACCACGCGCATCGGCGACAGGCCCTTGGCGCGCGCGGTGCGCACATAGTCCTCGCCCAGAACCTCCAGCATCGCCGAGCGGGTCTGGCGCGCGATCACCGCCAGCGGGATGGTGCCGAGCACGATGGCGGGCAAGATCAGGTGGCGCACGGCGGAGGCGAAGGCGCCCTTCTCGCCCGACAGCAGGCTGTCGATCAGCATGAAGCCGGTCGGCGTGGGGAAATAATACATGAGCGACATGCGCCCTGAGACCGGCGTCCAGCCCAGCATCCCCGAGAACACCACGATCAAGAGCAGCCCCCACCAGAAAATCGGCATCGAATAGCCGATCAGCGCCGTGCCCATCATCGCCTGATCGAGAAACTTGCCGCGCCTGGTCGCCGCGATCACGCCCGCCGGCAGGCCGACCGCCACCGCAAACACCATGGCGCAGAACGACAGTTCCAGCGTCGCGGGAAACAGCGCCATGAATTCGGTCAGCACCGGCTTCTTGGTGATGATCGAAATCCCGAGATCGCCCTGCGCCAGCCCGCCCAGGAAATCCAGATACTGCCGCCACAGCGGCTGATCATAGCCGAACTGCGTGAGCAGCGCCTCATAGCGCTCGGGGCTGAGCCCGCGCTCGCCCGCCAGCAGCAGCACCGGATCGCCCGGCAGCACACGGATGAAGCCGAACGCCAGCACGGTGATGCCGAACAGCGTCGGCACGATCAGCGCGATGCGGCGCAGGATGAAATGCAGCATCGGCCTACCCCACCACGCGCAGGGCGCGCGGGAACTGCGTCAGCGTCTCGGCGCCGCTGTCGGTCATCGCCAGATCGTCCTCGATACGCACCCCGACAGCGCCCTCCCGATAAAGCCCCGGCTCCACAGTGAACACCATGCCCGGCGTCAGCGCCATCGCATTTCCGCGCAGGATGTAGGGGTCTTCGTGCACCTCCAGCCCCAGACCATGGCCGGTCTTGTGACGGATGAGAGCGGCGAAAGGCGACGCCTCAAGCACCTTCAGCGCCGCGTCGTCCACGTCGCCCGCCGTCGCGCCCGCAACCGCCGCCGCGCGCCCCGCCGCATTCGCCGCCAGCACCGTCTCATAGAGCGCGCGGTCGGCGTCGGAGACCTGCGCCACGAACACCGTGCGGGTGATGTCGGCGCAATAGCCTCCGACGCTGGCGCCGAAGTCGATCAGCAGCGCGTCTCCGGGGCGCAGCGCATAGTCGGCGCGCGCCCTGGCGTGCGGCTGCGCGGCGTTGGCGCCCGCCGCCACGATGGGCGAGAACGACAGCGCCTCCGCGCCCGCCGCGAACAGCGCCGCCATCAGCAGCCCCTCGACCTGCTTTTCGGTCATGCCGACGCGCACCGCCGCCAGCGTGTCCTCCAGCGCGGCCTCCGACACCGTGATCGCCTTGCGCAGCGCCGCGATCTCGTCCGCCGTCTTGCTCAGCCGGATCGCCGACAGCGCGGCGTGGGCGTTGACGATCCCGGCGCCCGCAAACGCCTGCGCCAGCGCGTCGCGCTCAAACACCCGCATCCGCTGGCCCTCGACGCCGATGCGCGCCTGCGGCCCCAGCGCGGCGGCGGCGCGGTCGAAGGCGCCCTGACAGCCCTCGGCGTCGCTCCAGAAAAACCGCTCGCCCTCAAAGCCCAGCGCGTCGAAGGACGCCGCCTCCAGCGCCGGGACCACCGCGACCGGCGCGCCCTGCGCGGGGACGATCACGCACAGCGGGCGCTCGTTCTGGTGGAACTCCCAGCCGAACAGGCGGCGGAAATTCGCGCCGGGGACCAGCGCGGCGGCGTCCAGCCCCTGCGCGGCGGTCACGGCGCGCAGGGCGCCGTAGCGGTCGGTGCTCATCGGGGGCGCTCCGGCGGGACGGGACCGGGCCTGCGGCGGCCCGGTCTGTTCTTGCTCAGGAAGCAGGGGTCACTCGGCCAGATCGACGCCGTCGAAGCGATGGCTGCCCAGCGGGTCCATCCGATAGCCCTGCACCTTGTTCGACATCGGCATGAACACCACCGAATGCGCGATGGTCGCCCACGGGGCCTGCTCCTTGAACACCACCTGCGCCTGCTCATAAAGCCGGGTGCGCTCGGCCATGTCCGAGGTCGCCTTGGCCGCGTTCACCAGTTCGTCGAACGGCTGGTGGCACCACTGCGCCCGGTTCGAGGCGCCGACGCCCGAACACGACAGCAGCACCGACAGGAAGTTGTCGGGGTCGCCGTTGTCGCCGGTCCAGCCCAGCAGCACGGCGCCGTCGCGGTCCTCCGCGCGGCTCAGCTTGAGATACTCGCCCCACTCATAGGACACGATCTCCGCCTCCACGCCGACGGCGGCGAGGTCGGCCTGGATGAGTTCCGCCATGCGCCGCGCGTTGGGGTTGTAGGGCCGCGCCACCGGCATCGCCCAGATCTTCATCTTCAGCCCCGACACGCCCGCATCGGCCAGCGCCTTCTTCGCCGCCTCGGGGTCATAGGCGTCGTCCACGATGGCGTCGTTGTAGGACCACATGGTGGGCGGGATCGGGTTCTTGGCCACCGCGCCCGAACCCTGGAACACCGCGTCGATGATCGCGGGCTTGTTGATCGCCATGTTCAGCGCGCGGCGCACGTCGGGGCGGTCGAACGGCGCCTGCTTGGCGTTGTAGGCGAGATAGCCCACGTTCAGCCCGGCCTGCTCCATGACCGTCAGGTTCGGGTCGGCCTTCAATCCGGCGATGTCGGCGGGGTTGGGATAGGGCGCCACATGGCACTCGCCCGCCTGCAACTTCTGCATCCGCACCGAGTTGTCCGGGGTGATCGCGAACACCAGCGTGTCGATGGGCTGCACGCCGCCCCAATACTCGGGATTGGCGGCGTAGCGGATCACCGCGTCCTTCTGATAGGCGACGAACCGGAACGGCCCGGTGCCGACCGGCTGCTGGTTCAGCAGTTCTTTCGTCCCCGCCGCCTCCAGCTTGTCGGCGTATTCCTTCGACACGATCGAGGCGAAGTCCATCGCCAGGTTCGCGATCATCGGCGCCTCGGGCCGGGTGAGCGTGAACTTCACCGTCATGTCGTCGATCTTTTCGACCGAGCTCAGCAGCGCGGGCATGTCCATGCCGTCGAAATATTCCCACGACACGCCGGCGGTGTATTCGTGGAACGGGTTCGCCTTGTCGAGCTGGCGCTGGAAGGTGAACACCACGTCGTCGGCGTTCAAGTCGCGCGAGGGCGTGAACCAGTCGGAGGCGTGGAACTTCACGCCCGGGCGCAGGTGGAAGGTGTATTCCAGCCCGTCGGCGGAGACGTCCCAGCGCTCGGCGACGCCGGGGACGATCTCGGTCGTGCCGCGCTTGAACTCGACCAGCCGGTTATAAACCGGGCGCGACGAGGCGTTGAAGGTGGTGCCGGAGGTGTAGAGCGCCGGGTCGAAGCCCTCGGGCGAGCCTTCCGAGCAATAGACCAGCGTCTTGGCGGCGGCGCCGCCCGCCATGGCGGCGGCGAGCGCGGCGGCCAGCGCGGTGGTGCGCAGCATCTGAGCGTGCTTCATCATGTGTCCTGTCTTTTCCCTGTTGCGCCGCTGACGCGCGCGGCGTTGCCCGACACCTTAACAGCGCGTCGAAAAAAACCGCAACGCCCCCGGCGCCGCCGACTTGGCAGCCGACTTCGCAGCCGACTTGACCGCCCACTGCGACACTGTCTGCGACGCCCGCTCAGCCGACGGCGAACGGGCGGTCGTGGCTCAGCGCCGGGATGCGCGCGCGGGCCTGCGCCACGGCGTCGAGGTCAAGATCGGCCAGCGTCACCCCCGGCGCGTCGCCGCCGTCGGCCAGCACCACGCCCCAGGGGTCCACCGCCAGCGAATGCCCCCAGGTCTCGCGGCGCTTCTCGCCCGGCGCCGCCGGATGGACGCCGCATTGCGCGGGCGCCAGCACGAAACAGCCGGTCTCGATGGCGCGGGCGCGCAGCAGCACCTCCCAGTGCGCGCGCCCGGTGGGCCGCGTGAAGGCGGCCGGAACGGTCAGGATCGCCGCGCCCGCCTGCGCCAGCGCGCGGTGCAGCGCGCCAAAGCGCAGGTCGTAGCACACGGTCATGCCCAGCCCGCCCCACGGCGTATCCGCCACCCCGGCGCGCGCGCCGGGGCGGATCGCGGCGCTTTCGCGATGTGTCTCGACCGCATCCACCGCCACGTCGAACAGATGGATCTTGTCATAGGTCGCGCGGATCGCGCCCGCGTCGTCGATCAGGAAGCTGCGGTTGGCCAGCCGCCCGGCGGGATCGTCGGTTTTCACCAGCAGGCTGCCGATCAGCAGCCAGACGCCCAGCTCCGCCGCCACGACGCGCAGCCGCGCCAGCGTCGGGTCGCTCTCCTGCGGATGCAGCAGCGCGCGCTGGCGGTCGCGGTTGGCGGAGACGATGTTGCTCACCTCCGGCGTCAGCGCCAGCCGCGCGCCCTGCGCCGCCGCTTCGCGGATCAGCGCCTCGGTCAGCGGCAGATTGGCGGCGGGATCGTCGGTCGCGGTGATCTGGACCAGTCCCGCGCGCAGGATCATGCGGCGAGCAGCGCGTCGAGGCGCCCGCGCCGCTCCAGCGCGTGCAGTTCGTCGCAGCCGCCGATCGGCTGGCCGTCGATGAAGATCTGCGGCACCGTGCGCCCGCCGCCGGAGCGTTTCGTCATCTCGGCGCGCCTTTCGGGATGCGCCATCACGTCGATCTCGGCGAACGCGACGCCTTTTGCGTTCAACAACCGCTTGGCCATGGCGCAATAGCCGCAGATCGGCGTGGTGTAGATTTCGACCTTCTTCACGGATCAGCCCCTTTCGGAAACAAACGCGCTATCAGATAGCGATTTCCGCCGTCCGCGCAACGCGCGCGACCACCAGCACGGTCACGCTTTCGGCGCCCGCCTCGCGCAGCGCCCCGGCGCAGGCCGACAGCGTGGCGCCGGTGGTCAGCACGTCGTCCACCAGCAGCACCCGCCTGCCCGCCACCCGGCCCCGCCAGCGCCGCGACACCGCGAAAGCGCCCGCGACGTTGGCGATGCGGCCCGCGCGGCTGCGCCCCTCCTGACTGGGGGTGCGGCGGGTGCGGGTCAGCAGGTCGAGCGCGGCGGCCTCGCGCCGCTCCGCCAGCCGCGCCAGCGCGCGGACCAGTTCGCCCGACTGGTTGAAGCGCCGCCGCGCCAGCCGCGTCCAGTGCAGCGGCGCGGGCGCGATCAGGTCGGCCTCGGCCACCAGGTGGCGCCCGGCGCGCAACAGCCACGGCGCGGCGGCGCGCGCCACGTCGAGCCGGTCGCCGTGCTTGAGCGCCAGCACCGCCCGCCGCGCCGCGCCCTCATAGAGCGCCGCCGCGCGGCCCCGGTCCCACCCCGGCGGGGCATGGGCGCAGGCGTCGCACAGCGCCGCCTCGCCCGGCGCGCCGCAATGGTCGCAGACCGGCCCGGCGATGAAGCCTGAGTCGCGAAAGCAGGCGGCGCACAGCCCGCTGTCGTCGCCGGTCTCCGCGCCGCAGGCGGCGCAGACCGGCGGATAGAGCGCCTCCAGCGCCGCGCGCGCGAGATGTTTCAGCGCCATCGCCATCCGTCCCCCGGCGGCCTATCTGTGGCGAAAGGAGGCCGCCGATGCCCGACACGCCCAACGCCGCCGCAACCCTATTCGATCCGCGCGCGCTGTCCATGCGCGCCGCGCGCGCCGCGAAGCTCTGGCCTGCGGGCGACTTCCTGCACCGGCGCGCGGCGGCGGCGATGGCCGAGCGGCTCGACGACGTGGCGCGCGGCTTCGCCACGGTTGGCGTCGTCGGCGCGGGCGGCGGCGCCTATGCCGAGAGCCTGCGCGGGCGGCCGGGCGTCGCGCGGGTGATCCAGCTTGAGGCGCACCCCGCCATGGCCGCCGTCGCCGCCCGCGCCGCGCCCTGGGCCGAGACGGTGACAGGCCAGGGCGCGGCGGCTTTGGGCGAGGGCGTGTGCGACCTTGTCCTGAGCGGGCTGGCGCTGCACCGCGACAACGACCCGGTCGGCGCGCTGATCCAGATCCGCCGCGCGCTGAAGCCCGACGGGCTGTTTATCGGCGCGCTGCTGGGCGGACGCACGCTGCACGAGTTGCGATCCGCGCTGGCGGAGGCGGAGATCGCCGAGGACGGCGGCCTCAGCCCCCGTGTCGCGCCGATGGCCGACGTGCGCGACCTTGGCGCGCTGTTGCAGCGGGCGGGGTTCGCGATGCCGGTGGCGGATGTGGAGCGGATCGAGGCGACCTACGCCGACCCGCTCGGCCTGATGCGCGACCTGCGCGCCATGGGCGAGGCCAACGCGCTGAGCGAACGGCGCCGCCGCTTCCTGCGCCGGTCCACGCTGGCGCGCGCCGCCGCGCTCTACGCCGACAGCTTCCCCGCGCCGCAGGGCCGGGTGCGCGCGACCTTCGAGATCGTGTGGCTGTCGGGCTGGGCGCCGGGGCCGGACCAGCCGACGCCAAAGCGCCCCGGCTCCGCCACCGCGCGGCTGGCCGACGCGCTGGGCGCGGTGGAGCGGCCGCTGGGCGAGAAGGCGGGAGGCTGATCCCTCCCCGGAAACGCCCTCACCCCGACCCTCTCCCGCACGCGGGAGAGGGGGCGACATCGGCGCGGGACGGCGCCGCAGTCGCGATCCGGGCGCAAGCGGCGCCGCACACACCCCCTCTCCGCCGCCGGGGGAGAGGGCCGGGGTGAGGGGGCGCAGGGCGGCGCTTGGCGCACAGGCTGCGAAGCGGTCGCGCCGCCTTTTGGCGAGCAGACCAACTCTTACCCGCAGGCGCGGCAGCGACACTGGCGCGGCGCCGCGCCGCCGTCGCGCCAATGAGCGCAGGCGGCGCAGCACACCCCCCCCTCCCCCGACGGGGGAGAGGGTCGGGGTGAGGGGGCGCAGGGCGGCGCTTGGCGCACAGGCTGCGAAGCGGTCGCGCCGCCTTCGGGCGGGCAGACCAACTCTCACCCGCAGGCGCGGCAGCGACACTGGCGCGGCGCCGCACCGCCGTCGCGCCAATGAGCGCAGGCGGCGCAGCGCGCGCGCTCTCCCCCGCCGGGGGAGAGGGTCGGGGTGAGGGGGCGCGCTGACCGCCCCGCTCACGCACCGCGAAACTGCGGCGCGCGCTTTTCCTTCATCGCCGCCAGCCCTTCGCGCAGATCCGCCGAAGCCCAGGCCTGCGCGATGCGGGCCTTCGCCGCCGCCGCGTCAAGCCGGTTCTCGGCCAGCTCGACGATGGTCTGCTTCATGCCCTGCACCGCCAGCGGCGCCAGCCCCGCCAGCCGGTCGGCCAGCGCGTCCGCCGCCGCCAGCGCCTGAGGCGCCACCAGCCGATCGACGAAGCCCAGCGCCAGCAGCGTCTTGTCGTCGAACTGCTCGGCGGCGAGAAACATCCGCCGCGCCGCCTGCGCGCCCAGCTTGCGCATGGCGCGCGCGATCCCGCCCGGCTCGTAGTGGATGCCCAGCCGCGCGGGCGGCACGGCGCAGACCATGCCCTCGACGCCGATGCGGAAGTCGCAGGCCAGCGCGATCTCCGCCCCGCCGCCCCAGACGCCGCCGTTCAGGGCGCAAACCGTGGGCAGCGGGAACTGCTCCAGCCCGTCGCACAAAGCGGTCAGCGGGTTGTCGGACCAGTCCGCCCCCGCCACGTCGCCCAGCGACACGCCGGAGGAGAACGCGCGCGCCCCTGCGCCCGTCACCACCAGCACCCGCACGGCCGGCGCGGCGTGAACCTCGCCCAGCGCGGCGGCGAAAGCCTCCAGATCGGCGACGGTCAGCGCGTTGAGCTTGTCGGGGCGGTCGAGCGTGATCGTCGCCCGCGCGCCCGTCAGCGCCAGCCGCACGGCGCCGCGCATGCCCCCGCTCACAGCGCGAACCGCGCCAGCACCGGCGCGTGGTCGGAGGGCTGCTCCCACCCGCGCGCGTCGCGCAGGATGCGGCCCTCGCGCGCCGCGCCCGCCACCTCGGGGCTGGCCCAGATGTGATCGAGCCGCCGTCCCTTGTCCGCCGCCGACCAGTCCCGCGCGCGGTAGCTCCACCACGAATAGAGCTTGCCGGAGGGGGCGAGCGCGCGGCTCACGTCGGTCCAGCGCCCCGCCGCGCGCGCCGCCTCGAACGCCGCCACCTCGACAGGCGTGTGGCTGACCACC
The DNA here is from genome assembly GCA_964599185.1 of uncultured Rhodobacterales bacterium. Classification (GTDB taxonomy): domain Bacteria; phylum Pseudomonadota; class Alphaproteobacteria; order Rhodobacterales; family Rhodobacteraceae; genus Rubrimonas. The sequence goes on from CAZRFB010000068.1 coordinate 9,606, forward strand.
TTCAGCAGCGCCTTGTGCGACCACACGTCGTCCTCGCCCGGCGCGATGTTGAGATCGCCCATCAGCAGCGCCGGGCCGCTGCGCCGCGCGCCCCAGGCGGCCAGCTCAGCGACAAACTCGAGCTTGTGGGCGAACTTGGCGTTGATCGCGGGGTCCGGCTCGTCGCCGCCTGCGGGGATATAGAGGTTGTGGATCTCCAGCCCCGCCGCCGCGCCGCCCGCGATGCGCGCCGCCACATGGCGCGCGTCGCCCTTGCCGCAGAAATCCACGTGCGGCAGCGGCTCCATCGGCAGGCGCGACAGGATCGCGACGCCGTTATAACCCTTGTCGCCGCGCGCGATCAGCGTGGAATAGCCTGCGTTTGCGAACACCTCGGCGGGGATTTTCTCGACCGGCGACTTGGTCTCCTGCAGGCAGAGCACGTCGGGGCGCTCCGCCTCCAGCAGCCGCGCGACCAGACCGGCGCGCAGGCGCACCGAGTTGATGTTCCATGTGCAGACGATCAGGCTCATGGGCAGGCTCATGGGCAGGCTCATGGGCGGGCTCATGGGCGCAGCGCGGCGGTGACGATCACCTCGACGCGATACTCCGGCGCCGCCAGCCTCGCCTCGCCGGTGGCGCGCGCGGGCGGGTTGGCGGGGTCGATCCAGGCGTCCCACACCGCGTTCATCTCGGCGAAGTCGGCCATGTCGGCCAGCCAGATCGTCGCCGACAACAGCCGCGTCTTGTCCGAACCGGCCTCCGCCAGCAGCGCCGCCACCTGCGCCAGCGCGGCGCGGGTCTGCTCGGTCACGCTTTCGCCCGGCGCGCCGACCTGACCGGCGAGAAAGACGAGGCCGTTGTGGACCACCGCCTGCGCCATGCGCGGGCCGGGGTGCAGGCGGGTGATGTCGCTCATGGGGTTTTTTCCTTGGGGATGAGAGGCGGGGGCTGCGTCACGCCGCCGCGCGCAGCCGCGCGGGCGCCAGCGCGGCGCGCAGATCGGGCGGCGCTGCGGGCGCGCGTCCGGCGATCAGATCGGCGGCCAGCCGCGACAGCGCGGGCGCGGTCTGCACGCCATAGCCGCCCTGACCGACCAGCCAGAAAAAGCCCTCCGCCTGCAGGTCGAAACCCGCGACCGGGGTGCGGTCGGCCACGAAGCTGCGCAGGCCCGCCCACGCGCGTTCGACCCGCGTCACCGGCGCCGTGACCATCGCCGCATAGCGGTCCAGTCCCTCGGCCAGCGTCATGTCGTCGGGCCAGGCGTCCTGCGGCGCGACCGGATCCTCGTCGGCGGGCGAGACCATCAGCTTGCCGCCGGTCGGCTTGGCATACCAGTCCTCGGCCAGCGCGCCGAACATCGGCCAGCGGGTCACGTCGGCGCCGCCGGGCGCGGGCAGGATCGCGGCGGAGCGGCGCAGCGGGCGCAGGCCCACCGGCGCCGCGCCCGCCATGGCGCCGACCTCGTCGCCCCAGGCGCCCGCCGCGTTCACCACCACCGGCGCCGCAAAGCCGCCCTTCGGCGTGTCCACCCGCCAGACGCCGCCCGCGCGCGCCAGCGCCTGCGCCCCGGCGCCGGTCTCGATCCGCCCGCCGTGGCTGCGCAGCAGGCGGGCGTAGCCCTGCACCAGCAGGTCCACGTCGATGTCCATCGCGCGCGGATCATAGGCCGCGCCCGCCAGCGCCGCAGGCCGCAGGACCGGAACCAGCGCCTGCGCCTGAAGCGGGGTCAGCGCCTCCAGACCGCCGATCTCGCCCAGCCGCCGCGCCAGCAGGTCCGCCTCGCCCGCGCGCGCCAGCAGCAGCTCGCCGCGCGGCGCCAGCAGCGGCGCGGGCCAGAACGCCGGGTCGGGGTCGGCGTAGAAGCCGCGCCCCAGCGCCGTCAGCGCCCGGATGGCGGCGTTGCCGTAGCCGTCGATCAGCATCGCCGCCGAGCGGCCCGTGCTGTGGCGCCCCACGGCGTCCTCGCGCTCCAGCACCGCGACGCGCAACGAAGGGCCCAGCAGCGCGGCGCAGCCCAAGCCCGCCACGCCGCCGCCGATCACGATCACGTCGAGTTCCTGCGCCATCGGCCCGCTCCGCCCGTTTCGCCCTCGTTACCGCCTTCGACCGCCCGGCGGCAAGCGCACGCGGCCCATGGCGAAAGCGCGCGCGCCGTGCTCTAAAACCCTGACAGCGACGATGAACGGCGGCGGCAGGCGAAGGCGGCGCGGCGAGGGCGGGATGCGCATGAAACCCTACAGTGGCGTATGGCCCGTGGCGCCGACCCCGTTCCACGACGACGGCGCGCTCGACCTGGACGGCATGAAGCGCGTGCTCGACTGCATGATCGCGCAAGGCGTGGACGGGATCTGCATCCTCGCCAACTATTCCGAGCAGTTCCTGCTGTCGGACGCCGAGCGCGAGACGCTGACGCGGCTTTGCCTGGAGCACGTCGCGGGCCGGGTTCCGGTGATCGTCACCTGCTCGCATTTCTCCACCGACATCGTCGTGGCGCGCGCGCGTCAGGCGGCGGCGATGGGCGCGGCGATGATCATGCTGATGGCCCCCTACCACGGCGCGCTGCTCAAGGGCGCGGCGCAGCAGACCTTTGAGCAATTCGCCCGCGCGGGCGCGGCGGGCCTGCCGATCATGGTGCAGGACGCGCCGCTGTCCGGCGTCGATCTGCCCGCGCCGCTGCTGGCGCGCATGGCGCGCGAGATCGAGCAGGTCAGGCTGTTCAAGATCGAATGCGCGGGCGCCGCCGACAAGCTGCGCGCACTGCTGGCCGAGGGCGGCGACGCCATCGAAGGCCCGTTCGACGGCGAGGAGGGGATCACCCTGCTGGCCGACCTCGACGCGGGCGCCACCGGCACGATGACCTCGGCGCTGGCGCCCGACCTGATCGGCCCGGTGCTGCGCGCGCATCTTGCGGGCGACCGCGACGCGGCGGCGGCGGGCTACGCCCGCGTGCTGCCGCTGATCAACCACGAGAACCGGCAATGCGGCTTTCGCGCCGCCAAGGCGGTGCTGAAGGCGGGCGGGGTGATCGGCTCGGACTTCTGCCGCCATCCGATCGCGCCGCTGCCCGAGCCCTCGCGCGCCGAGCTTTTGCGGCTGGCGCGCGCGCTCGACGTGCTGGCGCTGCGCTGGGCGGCGTGAGGCGGCGGTGGACGCGGGCGGCTTCGCCCGCTACACCGCGCCCGAACCGCCTTGACCCCGAACCGCCTTGACAAGGAAGACCGCGATGCGCCCCTCCGGCCGCGCCCATGACGAACTGCGCCCCATCACCATCGAGACCGGCGTCAGCCGCCACGCCGAAGGCTCGTGCCTGATCCGTTTCGGCGACACCCACGTTCTGTGCACCGCCACGGTCGAGGAAAAGGCGCCGCCCTTCCTGCGCAACACCGGGCTGGGCTGGGTGACGGCGGAGTATTCGATGCTGCCGCGCGCCACCACCTCGCGCAACCGGCGGGAGCGTAACGGCCCCGGCGGCCGCACGCAGGAGATCCAGCGGCTTATCGGGCGGTCTTTGCGCGCCTGTCTCGACCGCCCCGCGCTGGGCGAGCGGCAGATCGTGATCGACTGCGACGTGCTGCAGGCCGACGGCGGCACCCGCACCGCCTCGATCACCGGCGGCTGGGTGGCGCTGCGGCTGGCGGTCAACGCCATGATGGCCAAGGGAACCCTCAAGCACGATGCGCTGACCGGCCCGATCGCCGCCGTCTCCTGCGGCGTGACCGCCGGGCGCGCGGTGCTGGACCTCGATTACCTTGAGGACAGCGCGGCGGGCACCGACGCCAATTTCGTGCTGACCGGCGCGGGCGCGCTGGTGGAGGTGCAGGCCTCCGCCGAGGGCGCCGCGTTCAGCCGCGCGGAACTCGACGCGATGATGACGCTGGCCGAAAAGGGCGTGGCGGAGCTGGTCGCGCTGCAACAGGCGGCGGTGGCGTGACGCGCCGCTTCACGGGCGGGCGGCTGGTGGTCGCCAGCCACAACGCGGGCAAGCTGCGCGAGATCGCCGACCTGCTGGGGCCGTTCGGCGTCGAGACGGTGTCGGCGGGGGCGCTGGGGCTGACGGAACCCGCCGAGACCGAGGACAGTTTCGCGGGCAACGCCCGCATCAAGGCGCACTACGCGGCCAAAGCCTCCGGCCTGCCCGCCCTGTCCGACGACAGCGGCCTGGCGGTGGACGCGCTGGACGGCGCGCCGGGCGTCTATACCGCCGACTGGGCGGAGACCCCTGCGGGGCGCGACTTCCCGATGGCGATGCGCAAGGTCTGGGACGCGCTGGAGGCGAAGGCCGCGCCCGAGCCGCGCACGGCGCATTTCGTCTGCTGCCTGTGCCTCGCCTGGCCCGACGGGACCGACGCGGTGTTCATGGGCCGGGTGGCGGGGCGTCTGGTCTGGCCGCCGCGCGGCGACAACGGCTTTGGCTATGACGCGATGTTCCTGCCTGAGGGCGGGGCGGAGACGTTTGGCGAGATGGACCCTGCCGCCAAACACGCCATCTCGCACCGCGCCGACGCCTTCCGCCAGCTTGTCGCCGCCTGTTTCAAGGGGACCGCATGACCCGCCGCCTGATCTCCACCGGTTCGCCCTTCGAGGCCGAGTTCGCCTATTCCCGCGCCGTGGTTCAGGGCGACTGGTGCTTCGTCGCCGGGACCACCGGCTATGACTATGCGACGATGATCCTGCCCGAGGACGCGGGCGAACAGGCCGCCAACGCGCTCGCCACCATCGGGCGGGCGCTGGCGGAGGCGGGATTCTCGCTGGCCGACGTGGTGCGCACGGTGATCTATGTGCCCGACCCCGCCGACCACCCCGCCATCGGCCCCGCCCTGCGCGCGGCGTTCAGTGAGACGCGCCCCGCCAACACCACCGTGTGCTGCGCGCTGATCCGGCCCGAGATGAAGGTCGAGATCGAGGTGACGGCGTTCCGGGGCTGAGCATGACGCAGATCCCCGCGCCGGTCGCGCCGCCCCCCTCACGAGTCGCGCCCGCCCCCTCACCCCGACCCTCTCCCCCAAGGGGGAGAGGGGGCGAAATCGGCGCCGCCTGCGCACCGGTCGCGGCGTCGGCGCCGTCCGCGCCGCTCGCGCTCCCTCTCCCCCCGGTGGGGGGAGAGGGTCGGGGTGAGGGGGCGGGCGCGACCGGTGAGGGGGGCGGCGCAACCGCTGACGGCGCCGACTGGCGCGCGGGCGGCTTTGGCGTCTATGTCCACTGGCCGTTCTGCGCCTCCAAATGCCCGTACTGCGACTTCAACTCCCACGTCGCGAAATCCGCCGTCGATCAGCGCCGCTGGCGCGCCGCGCTGCTGAGCGACCTCGCCGCCGCGCGCGCGCGCACCGGGCCGCGCCGCGCCGACAGCGTGTTTTTCGGCGGCGGCACCCCCAGCCTGATGGACCCCGAGACCGTCGCCGCCGTGATCGCGCAAGTCGATACTCTGTGGGGCCTGGCGCCCGGCGCCGAGATCACGCTGGAGGCCAACCCCACCTCGGTCGAGGCCGGGCGCTTTTCCGCCTACGCCGCCGTTGGCGTCACCCGCGTCTCGATGGGCGTGCAGGCGCTCAACGACGCCGATCTGCGCGCGCTGGGCCGCACCCACTCGGTCGCCGAGGCGCGCGCCGCCTTCGACATCGCCCGCGCGCGGTTCTCCCGCGTGTCGTTCGACCTGATCTATGCGCGCATGGGCCAGACGCCGCAGGCATGGGCGGCGGAGTTGCGTGAGGCGCTGGCGATGGCGGTCGATCACCTGTCGCTCTATCAGCTCACCATCGAGGCGGGCACGCGGTTCGGCGACCTTCACGCGCGCGGCAGGCTGAGCATCCCCGACGACGACAGCGCGGCGGACATGTATCTCGCCACGCAGGCGGTCTGCGCGGCGGCCGGGCTGCCCGCCTACGAGGTCTCAAACCACGCCCGCCCCGGCGCCGAGAGCCGCCACAACCTGATCTACTGGCGCTATGGCGACTATGTCGGCGTCGGCCCCGGCGCGCATGGCCGCGTCACCGGGGCCGACGGCGCGCGGATGGCCACCGTCGAGGCCGCCGACCCCGCCGCGTGGCTGAGGGCGGTCGAGACGCGCGGCGACGCCTGCGAGGCCGAGCCGCTGAGCGGGCAAGAGCAGGCCGTGGAATATCTGATGATGGCGCTGCGCTTGAGCGAAGGGGCCGATCTCGACCGTTTCGCGCGGCTGAACGGCGCCCCCGTCGCGCCCGAGCGCATCGCGCCGCTGATCGGCGACGGCATGGCGCGGCGCGACGGCGCCCGGCTGATCGCCACCGACGCCGGGCGCCCGGTGCTTAACGCCCTGCTGCGCGCCCTGCTGGCCTGACGCGCCCGCCCCGATTGCCCCCGTCGCCCAGAAACAATCCAAGGTTGAACACGCCCGCGCCGGGGAATCGCCGCCCCCGGCCGCGAGGCTTGTCTTGCGACGGCGGCGGATGCGCCGCGCAGCGTCGCACGGCAAGCATGGAGGCATGACGCCATGACCACGATGACCAAACCCGCGTCGCTCGCGATGGCGGCGGCGCTGATCGCAGGCGCCGCGCTGGCGCAGGAGGCGTCGTTCTCGGCGACCGACGCCAATGGCGACGGCGTGGTGACGCTGTCGGAATTTCAGGCGGCGTTTCCCGAGGCGACCGCCGAACAGTTCGCCGCCGCCGACGGCGACGGCGACGGCGCGCTGACGGCGGCGGAGTTCGCGACGCTGATCGGGGGCTGACCCGCCCTGCGCCCCGGCGCCACTCCGGCTGCGGCGCCGGGGCCGCTTCCGGCCCGAAAAACCCGCCTGGGCGGCGCCATGCGAACTGTCAGCGAGCAGGGTCCATGCGCCGCCCCGGCCTGCGCGCCGGGGACTCGACCGGGTCGCGCCACAACGCCCGGACGGCCCCGGCGCAAGGGCCGGGGCGGCGATTTCGGGCGCCGCGACGTCGCGCTAGGTCCGCACGGCGATCCAGATGGTGTGGCGCGCGCCGCGCCCCGACGTGCTGGCGCGCACGGTGTTCTCCTCCACTGCAAACCCTGCGCGCCGCAATCTGCGGGTGAAGGCGGGGTCGCGCGCCACCGACCACACCGCCAGCACGCCGCCGGGCCTGAGCGCCCGGCGGGCGGCGCGCAGGCCGTCGTCGGCGTAAAGCGCGTCGTTGGCCGGACGGCTCATCGCCTCCGGCCCGTTGTCCACGTCGAGCAGAATCGCGTCATAGCGCGCGGCCGCCGCGCCCGCCGCCGCGCCGATGGTCGCCGCGACATCCGCCTGCGCCAGCGTCACGCGCGGGTCGTCGAGGCTGTCGCCGTGCAGCGCCGCCATCGGCCCGCGCGCCCAGGCGATCACCGCAGGCGCGATCTCGACCACCTCCAGCCGCGCGTCCGCCCCGGCGACGGCCAGCGCGGCGCGCAGGGTGAAGCCCATGCCCAGACCGCCGATCAGCACCCGCGCCGCAGCCCCCAGCCGCGCGAAAGCCAGCGTCGCCAGCGCGGCCTCCGAGCCGCTGAGGCGGCTGTTCATCAGCTCCGCGCCGTCGAGGCGGATCGAGAACTCGTCGCCGCGCCGCGCCAGCTTGAGCGTTCCGCCGCCGGGAACCTGCGCGGTGTCGAGGTGAACCCATGGCGTCATCGCGCCGCGCCTCCCGTCAGCGACCGTCCTTCGGCCCGGGCTTGGATCCCGGCTTCGATCCGGGCTTCGCTCCCGGCTTCGCCTTGCCCGGCGCCGCGCCATAGGGCCGCCGCGGCGCAGGCGCCGCAGAAGGGCCGCGCGGCGCAGGCGCCGCAGAAGGGCCGCGCGGGTCGGCCGGGCCGCGCGGCGCCTCCGGTCCCGGCGGGCCTTCGCGCGGGGTGATGGTCACGCCGCCCTCCAGCACCCGCGCCGGGCCGATGGCGGCGAGGAACCGCGCCGCCACGGCTTGCGCGATCTCCACATGGCTCACCGCGTGCTCCATGCGGATC
>CAZRFB010000069.1:0-3655 GCA_964599185.1 uncultured Rhodobacterales bacterium
GCGGGCCTGCGGCTGCGGGTGGAGGACAGCGCCGACGAGATCCGGCTCGATCTGACGGCGGGCCTGCGCCCGGCGCCCGGCTGGCTGATGATGGCGCAGGCGTTCGGCACGCTGGGCCTGCGCAACGCGGACCCGTTCGGCGATGATTTCGACGTGCTGAAACTGGCGCCCTCGGTGGGCTGGCAGATCACCGAGCGCGCGACGCTGGTGCTGGGCGTCGAGCGCGAGGTCGCCGGGCGCAACATCGACCTCGGGACGCGGTTCAAGCTGTCGGTGTGGACGACTTTCTGAGCGGGCTTTTTGATCCTGCGTCTGGCCGGGCGCCGCCCGACCCCGCGCGCCGCTGTTGACAGCGCGCCGCCCGCGGCCTAACAGCCCGGTCTTCCGCCATCCGTTGGGGTGGCGGATGAGGCCCGGCGCGCGCGGCCGTCGCAAGACGGAGCCTGTCGCCCCTTCACGACGAGGGGGAGGAGGAGCGCGCCTTGAACAGTTTGACGATGAGAGAGACCGCATGACCAAGCGCACGTCCGCGAAATACAAGATCGACCGCCGCATGGGCGAGAACATCTGGGGGCGCCCCAAGTCCCCGGTGAACCGCCGCGAATACGGCCCCGGCCAGCATGGCCAGCGCCGCAAGGGCAAGATGTCCGACTTCGGCACCCAGCTGCGCGCCAAGCAGAAGCTGAAGGGCTATTACGGCGATCTGACCGAAAAGCAGTTCCGCAAGATCTACGCCGAGGCCGAGCGCCGTCGCGGCGACACCGGTGAGATGCTGGTGGGCCTGCTGGAGCGCCGTCTCGACGCGGTGATCTACCGCGCCAAGTTCGTGCCGACCGTGTTCGCCGCCCGCCAGTTCGTCAACCACGGCCACATCCTGGTGAACGGGCGCCGCGTCAACATCGCCTCGTTCCAGGTGAAGGAAGGCGACGTGATCGAGGTGCGCGAAAAGTCCCGCCAGCTCGCGCTGGTGCTGGAGGCCGCGCAGTCCGCCGAGCGCGACGTGCCCGACTATATCGAAGTCGATCACCACAAGATGAGCGCCGTCTATCGCCGCCAGCCGTCGCTCGCCGACGTGCCGTATCCGGTGCAGATGGAGCCGAACCTGGTGGTCGAGTTCTACGCCAAGAACTGACGCATCGCGGGCCGCGCGACGGCCTGCCGATCTTGCGCGCGCCGCGCCGGGGGCTTGCCTCGGGCGCGGCGTTTCGCATTATGGGCGGATGAAGCTGCGCCGCGCCCTTCGACCGTGGATTGTGCTGGCGCGTCTCGCGCTGGCGCTGAGCCTGTTTGCGCCCCACGCCGGCCACGCCGCGCCGCACGGAGCGGGCGATGCGCTGACGCTGGTGATCTGCGGCGCGGCGGGCGCCTACGAGGTGACGCTGGACGACCCCGCGCCGTCGCCGCGCGCCGCGCCCGACCCGTGCTGCATGATGGGCTGCGCCGGTCTGCCGCCGATGCAGGCGGTCGCGCCCGGCGTCTGGGCGCGCCCCGCCGCTCCGCCCCCCGGCCTCGCGCCGCCGCATGGCGCGCGGCTGGCCGACGCCCCCAACGCCCGCGACCCGCCGATGACGCGCTGACGCGACCTTCTCGCTTCACCGTAATCATCGTCAGGAGACATCCTTCATGTATCGCAAACTCATCGTTGCGGCGCTCTGCGTCGCGGGCGCGGGCGCGGCGCAGGCGCACGCCATTCTCGAAGGCGGCCCGGTCGAGACCGGCGCCACCGGCGACTTCGCCATCCGCATCGGCCACGGCTGCGACGGCCAGACCGTGACCGGCGTGACGCTCGAAATCCCCGAAGGGCTCGCGCAGGTCGCGCCGATGGTCAAGCCGGGCTGGACCATCGACGCCGCTGCGCCGGGCAGGGTCGTCTGGTCCGGCGGCGCGCTGCCCGACGGGCAGTTCGACCGCTTCGTGTTCCGCGCAACGGTCACGGCGGCGCCGGGCGCCGCGCTGCCGCTGAAGGTGCGCCAGACCTGCGCCACCGCCGAGGCCTATTGGAGCGAGGTCGCCGCGCCCGGCGTCGATCCGCATACGCTGGCGCACCCGGCGCCGGTGCTGCTGGTGGCGGGCGACGCCGCGCCGGTGGCGGGACATGACCACGCCGCGATGGGCCATGGCGCCGGGGATCACGCTGCGCATATGGCGGCGATGCAGGGCGCGAGCGGAACCGCGACGCTGGGTCCGATCACCGTGCAGGGCGGCTTCGTGCGCGCGGCGGCCTCGGAAGGCGGCGCTTCGGCGGCGTTCATGACCATCGCCACCACCGGCGGGGCCGACCGCCTGATCGCCGCCGCCAGCCCCGCCGCGCGCAAGGTGGAGCTGCACACCCACACGCTCGACGCCGCCGGCGTGGCGCGGATGCGCCCGGTCGCGGCGATCGACGTCTCCGCCGACGCCCCCGCCACGCTGGCGCCGAGCGGGCTGCACGTGATGATGATGGGGCTGGTGCGGCCGCTGGCGGCGGGTGAGGAGACGGAGCTGACGCTGACCTTCGAGAAGGCCGGCTCGGTGACCTTCACCGCGCCGGTGATCGCGGTGGGCGCGCCCGCGCCGGGCGCGATGCCGGGCGCGATGCCTGGGATGAACCACGACGCCGCGCCGATGCCGGGCGCGATGCCTGGGATGAACCACGACGCGGCGCCGATGCCGGGCCACAAGCACGGCGGCTGACACATATCGCCGCAGTGAGGACGGGTTTCGCTTGCGCCGCCGCGCGCCTATAACGCGCGAGAGCAGCGGCGGACGGGCGAGAGCCGTCCTCACCATATTCAGAGGGAGTGATCATCATGGCCGTCAAGGTCGCCATCAACGGTTTCGGGCGCATCGGGCGCAACGTGCTGCGCGCGCTGGTCGAGTCGGGGCGCACCGACGTGCAGGTGGTCGCGATCAACGACCTTGGCCCGGTCGAGACCAACGCCCACCTGATCCGCTTCGACAGCGTGCACGGCCGCTTTCCCGGCACGGTGACCACCGGCGCCGACACCATCGACGTGGGCCGCGGCCCGATCCGCGTGACCGCGATCCGCGACCCCAAGGAGCTGCCGTGGGGCGACGTGGACGTGGCGCTGGAGTGCACCGGCATCTTCACCGACCGGCCCAAGGCCGCGCTGCACCTCGAGAACGGCTCGAAGCGCGTGCTGGTCTCGGCCCCCTCGGGCGGCGCCGACAAGACCATCGTGTTCGGCGTGAACCACGACGCGCTGACCAGGGACGATCTGGTGGTCTCCAACGCCTCGTGCACCACCAACTGCCTCGCCCCGGTCGCCTATGTGCTCAACAACGCCATCGGCATCGACAAGGGATTCATGACGACGATCCACAGCTACACCGGCGACCAGCCGACGCTGGACACGCTGCACAAGGATCTCTATCGGGGCCGCGCCGCCGCGCTGTCGATGATCCCGACCTCAACCGGCGCCGCCAAGGCGGTGGGCCTGGTGCTGCCCGCGCTGAACGGCAAGCTCGACGGCGTGGCGATCCGCGTGCCGACGCCCAACGTCTCGGTGGTGGACTTCAAGTTCCTGCCCAGCCGCAAGACCTCGGTGGACGAGATCAACGCCGCGATCCGCGCCGCCGCCGACGGCCCGCTGAAGGGCGTCCTCGGCTACACCGACCAGCCCAACGTGTCGTCGGACTTCAACCACGACCCGCA
>CAZRFB010000070.1:0-11087 GCA_964599185.1 uncultured Rhodobacterales bacterium
CGTCGCCGAGGCGCGGCGGCTGCGCATCGAGCTGGCGGCGGATTATCTGGTGATGGCGGCGTGGCTGGCGTTTCTGAAGTCGCGGCTTCTCTTGCCGCAACCCAAGGGCGACGACGGCCCCAGCGGCGAGGAGATGGCGGCCCGGCTGGCGTTCCAGCTTGAGCGGCTGGAGGCGATGCGGCGCGCGGCGGCGCGGCTGATGGCGCTGGACCAGAAGGGCCGCCACTTCTTCGCGCGCGGCGCGACCGAAGACTGCGGCCCGGCGCGCGCGACCGCGTGGACCGCGACGCTGAGCGATCTGCTCCGCGCCTACGCCTCGGTCAAGACCCGCGAGGCCTACGAGCCGCTGCACATGCGCCGCGCCCCGGTGCTGACGCTCGACGAGGCGTTCGCGCGGCTCAGCGCGCTGCTGGGCGGCGCGTCAAGCTGGGGCGCGCTGGCGGCGTTCGTGCCTGCGGAATGGCTCGACACGCCCGCGCGGCGGCGCAGCGCCACCGCCTCGACCTTCGCCGCGACGCTGGAGCTGGCCAAGCGCGGCGCGCTGAGCCTGAGGCAGGACGCGCCGTTCGCGCCGCTCTACCTGCGGGCGGCGGGCGCAGGGGGGTGACGATGAGCGCCGACGAGGGGCTTCAGGCGCTGTTCGACGCGCCGCCGGAGCAGGAGCAGGAGCGCATGGTCGAGGCGCTGCTGTTCGCGTCCCCCGAGCCGCTGACGCTGCGCGCGCTGGCCGAGCGGATGCCGCAGGGCGCCGACCCGGCGGCGGCGCTTGAACGGCTGACCGCGCGCTACGCCGGGCGCGGCGTGGAGCTGCGCCGGATCGGCGACGCCTGGGGCTTCCGCACTGCGCCCGATCTGGGCTTTCTGATGCGGCGCGAGCAGGTCGAGACCCGCCGCCTGAGCCGCGTGGCGATGGAGACGCTGGCGATCATCGCCTATCACCAGCCGGTGACGCGCGCTGAAATCGAGCAGATCCGGGGCGTCGCGGTGTCGAAGGGCGCGCTCGACGTGCTGATCGAGCTGGACTGGGTGCGGCTGGGCCGCCGCCGCATGACGCCGGGCCGCCCGGCGACCTTCATCACCACGCGCGGCTTTCTCGACCATTTCGGGCTGGAGAGCGCGCGCGACCTGCCGGGGCTGCGCGAATTGCGCGAGGCGGGGCTGTTGTCGCAGCGCAAGCCCGAAGCCGCCAGCGACGCCGATCCGCCGCGCGGCGACGACGTGGACGATCTGTTCGAGTAGGCGGCCCGAGACATGCGCAGCTTTTCACGGCGCGGCTTTGCACGGCGCCGGTTTTCATCTCGACGGGGCGCCTCAGTCGCCCGCCTCCTCCTCCAGCCGCGCGATGCTGGGCACGCGCACGCTGCGCGCGGTGTCGAAGCCGATCACGCCGTCGGCGCGCAGCCGGGTCATGTGGCGGCTGACGGTCTCGATGGTCAGGCCCAGATAGGCCGCCATCTCGCCGCGCGTCAGCGGCAGCGCGATCTCGGCGAGCGGGTCGCCGGGGGTGAGCGCGGCGCGGCGCGCCAGCATCAGCAGAAAGCTCGACAGCCGCTCCCGCGCCGTCTTGCGGCCCAGCAGCAGCAGCCACTCGCGCGCGGCGTCCAGTTCGGTCAGCGTCATGTCGAGCATCCGCTGCTCCAGCCGGTGGCTGCCGCGCATCAGGCTTTCGAACGGCGCGCGCTGGAACAGGCACAGCGTCACGTCGGTTGCGGCGGTGGCGTCGAATTCCGCCTCGGCGCGGCTGGGGTGGCCGACGAAATCGCCGGGAAACAGCAGGCCCACCATCTGCGCGCGTCCGTCGGGCAGGGACTTGGTCAGCTTGACCACGCCGCGCACGATGCTGCCGACCATCGGCGCCCGCACGCCCGCCGACAGGATGTCGCGCCCCGCCGCGTAATCGCGGTAACTCTTGATCCCGTCCAGCGCCGAAAGCTCATCGCCGTTGGCGTAGGCGCAGACGGCGTGCTCGCGGATTGGGCAGGCGCCGCAACGCACGTGGCTGAACCGGGCGTTCGGCAGAGCAAAGGATTCCATGGCGCGTCCTTGCGTCTAGGTTTCTTAACGATACCTGCGTCAGCCTGGCCGGTCAAAGCCCTATCCGCGCTTTCGCTGCGACGCAGCGCCGTGCATACTGCGACGCAGCGACACAGCGAGACGAAAGAACCATGCGCGGCGCGGCCATAAGCCTTGCGATTGTTGCGCTGCTGTCGGCCGCCGCCGACGCGGCGGCGCAACCGGCGCGCGCGCTGTTCGGCGCGGCGTCGCGGCCCGCGCCCTCCGCGCCCGCGCCGATCGGCGGTTACGCCGCAGGCTGTCTGGCGGGCGCCCGGCCGCTGCCGGAAAGCGGGCCGGGCTGGCAGGCGATGCGGCTGAGCCGCAACCGGACCTGGGGCCACCCCGAGGCGGTGGCCTTCGTCGCGCGACTCGGCGCGCAGGCGCAACAGCTTGGCTGGCCCCGGCTGCTGATCGGCGACATCAGCCAGCCGCGCGGCGGGCCGATGCCCACGGGCCACGCCTCGCACCAGATCGGGCTCGATATCGACATCTGGCTGACGCGCCCCGGCGCGCAGCCCTATTCGCGGGCGGCGCGCGAGACGCTTTCCGCCGTCAATCAGGTCGCCGCCGACCGGCGCGGCGTCGCCGACAGCTTCACGCCCGGCCACGCCGCCCTGCTGCGCGCGGCGGCGCAGGACAAGGCGGTGGCGCGCATCTTCGTCAACGCCGCGATCAAGGCGGCGCTGTGCGACGCAGCACCCGCGCAAGATCGCGCGTGGCTGGGCAAGATCAGGCCATGGTGGGGGCACGACCATCATTTTCATGTGCGGCTGGCATGCCCTGCGGACGCCGCGGCTTGCGCGCCCCAGCCGCCGCCGCCACCCGGCGACGGTTGCGACGCGACGCTGGACTGGTGGTTCTCCGCAGAGGCGCTGAACCCGGCCCCGCCCACGACGCCGGTCAAGCCGAAGCCGCCGCTCATGCTGGCCGACCTGCCCCCGGCCTGCGCCGCCGTGCTGGCCGCGCCCTGAGACGCCGCGCGCCCTCCGCGCAGGCCGCCTCCACGCTGGTTGCAGTCGCGCTATGCGCCGTCGCGCTGGCCGCGCTTGCGGCGGCGGCCGCAGGTGGCGCTGCCCCCGACGCCGCGCCGCCGCCCGCGCCCCGCGCCGACAGCGCCGCGCCGCCCGCCGCGCGCATCGCCGTCACTGCGCGCGCGGTTGCGGTCCAGACGCCGCCGGGGGCGCGCGCGCGGGTGCTGGGCGCGCTCGCCCTGTCCGCCGACCATCCCCGCTTCGGCGGCTTCTCCGGCCTTGCGCTTGACCCCGACGGCGCGGGATTCACCGCAGTCAGTGACCGGGGGTGGTTTCTGACCGGGCGGCTGACGCGCGACGGCGGCGCCTTGAGCGGCGTCACGGATGCGCGCCTGCACCCGATGCGCGACCCGCGCGGGCGAGCGGTCGCTGGCGACCAGGCGGACGCCGAAGGACTGGCGCAGGGCGCGGACGGCGCGCTTTTCGTGTCGTTCGAGGGCGACGCCCGCGTGTGGCGCTACGCCCACCCCGACGCCCCCGCCGTCGCCCTGCCGGTCGCGCCCGCCTTCCGGCGCCTCCAGCGCAACAGCGGGCTGGAGGCGCTGGCGATCACGCATGACGGCGCGCTGCTGACGATCCCGGAACGCTCCGGCGCGCTCGACCGCCCGTTTCCGGTGTTCCGCCTCGACCCGGACTCCGATTCCGACCGGCGCCAGGGCGCCCCGGATTCCGACTGGCGCCAGGGCGCCCTGGATTCAGATTGGCGCCAGGGCGCCCTGCCGCGCGATCCGCCGTTCCTGCCGACCGGCGCCGATGTCGCGCCCGACGGGATGCTCTATGTGCTGGAGCGCGATTTCTCGTGGCTGGGCGGGTTCTCGACCCGCCTGCGGCGCGCGTCGCTGGCGGACTGGCCCGCCTTGCGCCCCGAGACGCTGTTCACGCAGCGCGGCGGCCTCGACAACATGGAGGGGCTGGCGAGCTGGCGCGACGACAGCGGCGCCGTGCGGCTGGTGATGATCGCCGACGACAACTTCAGCCCGCTGCAACGCACCGTGCTGATGGAGCTGCGCCTGGAGTGATCACGCCAGCCCGTGCGCCTCGGCCACCAGCGCCCAGGCCTGCTCGGCGGTCTCGACGAAACTGAACAGCGACAGATCCTCCGCCGAGATCGTGCCGGCCTCGGTCAGCGCGTCGAAGTTGATCACGCCGCGCCAGAACGCCTCGCCGAACAGCAGCACCGGGATCGGCGCCATGCGCCTGGTCTGGATCAGCGTGAGCGTCTCGAACAGCTCGTCCATGGTGCCGAAGCCGCCGGGAAACACCGCCACGGCGCAGGCGCGCATCAGGAAGTGCATCTTGCGGATGCCGAAGTAATGGAAGTTGAACGACAGTTCGGGCGTGACGTAGGCGTTCGGGGCCTGCTCGTGCGGCAGCACGATGTTCAGCCCGATCGAGGCGGCGCCGACCTCGTGCGCGCCCTTGTTGCCGGCCTCCATCACGCCGGGGCCGCCGCCGGTCACCACCACGAATTCGCCGCCGCCGCGCGCCAGGCTCTCCTGCGACGCCAGCCGGGCGAAGCGGCGGGCCTCCTCATAGTATCGCGACAGTTCCGCCATTTTCGGCGTGCGGGCGGCGGCGGGGTCGGCGGCGATGCGGGCGCCGCCGAACATCACCACGGTCGAGGTGATGTTGCGCTCGCCCAGCATCAGCTCCGGCTTGAGCAGTTCAAGCTGGAGGCGCACCGGGCGCAGCTCCTCGCGGCGCAGGAAGTCTATGTCGGCGAAGGCGAGCCGATAGGCCGGGTCGCGGGTCTGCGGCGTGGAGGGGATGCGCGTCGCCGCCTGCGCGTCGCGCGCCGCCGAGGGAAACACCGAAACCCGCTTCTCGTGATCGTCCATGCCGCCGATGCTCCCCCGCTTCCCTCACCCCGCGCCGATTGCGCGGAACCGGGCCGCGTCGTATAGCGCGCCGCGCGGGTTTGGGAAACTGACGAAGGAGTGCGGCGATGGCCCATCAGGAGCTTCAGGCCGTGATCGAGACGGCCTGGGACGCGCGCGAGACCATCGGCGCCGACACGCAGGGCGCGCCGCGCGACGCCGTGGCGCAGGCGCTCGACCTGCTCGACAGCGGCGCCGCGCGGGTGGCCGAGCGCGGCGCGGACGGCGCGTGGACCGTCAACCAGTGGTTGAAGAAGGCCGTGCTGCTGTCGTTCCGGCTGAACCCGATGGCGGTGATGAGCGGCGGGCCGAACGGCGCGGGCTGGTGGGACAAGGTTCCCACCAAGTTCGAGGGCTGGGGCGCGGCGGAATGGACCGCCGCAGGCTTTCGCGCCGTGCCGGGCGCCATCGTGCGCCGCTCGGCCTATGTGGCGCCGGGCGCGGTGCTGATGCCCAGTTTCGTCAACCTCGGCGCCCATGTCGGCGCCGGAACCATGGTGGACACCTGGGCCTCGGTCGGCTCCTGCGCGCAGATCGGCGCCAACTGCCACCTGTCGGGCGGGGTCGGCATCGGCGGCGTGCTGGAGCCGATGCAGGCCGGGCCGACGATCATCGAGGACAACTGCTTTATCGGCGCGCGCTCCGAAGTGGTCGAGGGCGTGATCGTGCGCGAGGGCGCGGTGCTGGGCATGGGAGTGTTCATCGGCCAGTCCACCAAGATCGTGGACCGCGCCACCGGCGCGATCACCATGGGCGAAGTGCCGGCGGGCGCGGTGGTGGTGGCGGGGTCGCTGCCGGGCGCCGCGCTGCCGAACGGCGCGCCGGGGCCGAGCCTCTACTGCGCCGTGATCGTCAAGCGCGTGGACGCGCGCACCCGCGCCAAGACTGCGATCAACGAGCTGCTGCGCGACTGACGCGCAGCCCTCACTTTCTGCACAATTCGCAGGCAGAAATGGCGATAAACGCCCATGTGGTGATCTTTCGCATATAATTTGAGCGCCCCGCGACGGACGCTCTTTTTCACGCCACGCCCGCCACCCATCGTCGGCCCGACACAGGCCGACATCGGGGGACAGCATGACACCCATCATCCGCGCCGCGCTGGCGGCGGCGTTCGTCACCGCGCCGCTGGGCGCGCAGGCGCAGGACACGTTCCGCATCGCCTGGTCGATCTACGCCGGCTGGATGCCGTGGGGCTATATCGAGGACAGCGGGATCATGGACCGCTGGGCCGAGAAATACGGCGTCGATGTCGAGATCGTGCAGTTCAACGACTACGTCGAATCGATCAATCAATACACGGCCGGGGCTTTCGACGGCGTGACCGTGACCAACATGGACGCGCTGTCGATCCCGGCGGGCGGCGGCGTGGACACCACGGCGCTGATCATCGGCGACTATTCCAACGGCAATGACGCGCTGATCGTAAAGGGCGGCGGCGGCATCGCCGACCTCAGGGGCAAGCCGGTCAACCTGGTGGAGCTGTCGGTCTCGCATTACCTGCTGGCGCGCGCGCTCGACAGCGCCGGGCTGAGCGAGAGCGATCTGGCGGCGGTGATCAACACCTCAGACGCCGACATGATCGCCGCCTACGCCACGCCCGACGTGGGCGCGGTGGTCACCTGGAACCCGCTGGTCGCGGCCATCGACGCCGAGCCGGACTCGACCATCCTGTTCGACAGTTCGGACATCCCCGGCGAGATCATCGACCTTCTGGTGGTCAACACCGACACGCTGGCCGCGAACCCCGGCCTCGGCAAGGCGCTGGTCGGCGCGTGGTATGAGACCATGGCGCTGATGGCGGGCGACACCGATGAGGGCCGCGCCGCCCGCGCCGCGATGGGCGCGGCGTCGGGGACCGATCTTGCCGGCTACGACGCCCAGCTTGCGGCGACGCGGATGTTCTGGACGCCCGCCGAGGCGGTCGCCTTCGCCGAAGACCCCGCGCTGAAGGCGACGATGACCGAGGTCGCCGGCTTTCTGTTCGACAAGGGCATCCTTGGCGTCGGCGCGCCGAGCGCCGATTTTGTCGGCGTCGCCTATCCCGACGGTTCGGTGAGCGGCGATCCCGCCAACGTGAAGTTCCGCTACGCCACCGAGTTCATGGGCATGGCCGCCGACGGCGCGCTCTGAGGCCCGCGATGCGCTGGATCAACCGCCGCCCCGGCAGGCCGCTCGCCGTGTTTCTGGCGCTGCTGCCCTTCGCGCTGGCGGCGCTGGTCTATCTGGCGGGGTCGCAGGCGCGGCTGGCGGTGAACCCGGCCGACAAGCTGTTGCCCGCGCCCGCGCAGATCCTCGACACCGCCATCGCCGCCGTCACCGAGCCGGACAAGCGCTCCGGCGCGATCCTGTTCTGGAACGACACCGCCGCCAGCCTGATGCGTCTGGCGCAGGGGGTGGGGATCGCGGCGGCGCTGGCGCTGGCGCTGGGCCTGCTGATCGGGCTGTTGCCGCTGGGGCGTGCGGCGCTGGCGTCGTTCATTGCGGCGGTGTCGATGGCGCCGCCGCTGGCGCTGCTGCCGATCCTGTTCATCGTGTTCGGCCTTGGCGAGCTGTCCAAGGTGGCGCTGATCGTGATCGGCACGGCGCCGTTCATGATCCGCGATCTCAGCCAGCGGGTGCTGGAGACGCCTGCGGAGCAGATCATCAAGGCGCAGACGCTGGGCGCGTCGTCGGCGGTGGTGGCGCTGCGCGTGGCGCTGCCGCAGCTGGCGCCGCGGCTGGTGCAGGCGGTGCGGCTCAGCCTCGGCCCCGCGTGGCTGTTCCTGATCGCCGCCGAAGCCATCGCGGCGACCGAGGGACTGGGCTATCGTATCTTCCTGGTGCGCCGCTACCTCGCGATGGACGTGATCCTGGTCTATGTGGTGTGGATCACCGTGCTGGCCGCGCTGATGGACTTTGGCCTGCGCCGCCTCTCGGCCTGGGCCTTCCCCTGGGCGGAGGCGCGCGCATGAGCTTTGTCAGCGTGCGCGACGTGTTCCAGAGCTACGGCCCGCTGCCGATCCTTGAGCGGGTGTCGGTGGAGGTCGAGGAAGGCGCCTTCGTTTCCATCGTCGGCGCCTCGGGCTGCGGCAAGTCCACCTTCCTGCGGCTGTTGCTGGCGCAGGAGACGCCTTCGCGCGGCGAGATCCGCATCGCGGGCCAGCCCCCGGCGCGTGAGCCGGGGCGAGACCGGGGCGTGGTTTTCCAGCGCTATTCGGTGTTCCCGCACATGACCGTGCGCGACAACATCGTGGCGGCGGAGGAGTTCGGCGTCGGAACCTTGGGCCGCTTCTGGGGCGCGCGCCGCCGCGCCGCGCGCGCGCGCGCCGACGCGGTGCTGGAGCGGGTGGGACTGGCGCATGTCGCGGGCGCCTGGCCTGCGGCGTTGTCGGGGGGGATGCAGCAGCGGCTGGCCATCGCGCAGGCGATGCAGGCGCGCCCGCGCATCCTGCTGCTCGACGAGCCGTTCGGCGCGCTCGACCCCGGCACCCGGCTGACGATGCACGACTTTCTGACCGACCTGCGGGCGGAGACCAACATGACCGTGTTCATGGTCACGCACGATCTTGCCGAAGGCTTCAAGCTGGGCGACCGTGTGCTGGTGTTCGACAAGCCGCGCTGGGACCCCGACGCGCCGGAGCGCTGGGGCGCCACCATCACCTACGACTTCGACGCCCGCAACGGCGGGATTCCGTTTCAGCAGAAGGTCGCCTTGCACCATGACGCCTGACCGCAGCCGCTCGCATCACCCCGCCGACCGCCGCTTGCCCGACCGGCGGATGCACCACCCCGACCTCAGCAAGCTGCAGGGCTGGACGGCGATGCGCGCCGAGGCCGACATCCCCGGCGACGAGTGGGAAAAGGAGAAGCAGTGGGCGCTGCGCATGGGGCTGACCGCCGCCGACAGCATCCAGGACCGCGCGATCCCTACCTTCGCGCGCGGCGAACTGCCGCATTACGCAGGCATCAACACCTTCCTCAAGGCGCCCTACGCCGAGGACGTGACCGAGGTGGGCCTCTACGACGCCACCGTGCTGGGCGCGCCGTTCGACGGCGGCACCACCTATCGCCCCGGCACCCGCTTCGGCCCGCAAGGCGTGCGCAAGATCAGCGCGCTCTACACGCCCTACAACTACGAGATGGGCATCGACCTGCGCGAGCAGATGAGCCTTTGCGACGCGGGCGACATCTTCACCATCCCCGGCAACATCGAAAAGACCTTCGACCAGATCAGCCGCGCCTGCGCGCATGTGTTCTCGTCCGGGTCGATGCCGATCATCATCGGCGGCGACCACTCGATCGGCTTTCCCACCGTGCGCGGCATCGCGGGATGCACGTCGAAAAAGATCGGCATCGTGCATTTCGACCGCCACGCCGACATTCAGGAGCGCGACCTCGACGAGCGGATGCACACCACGCCATGGTTTCACGCCACCAACCTGCCCAACGTCAGCCCGCGCAATCTGGTGCAGGTCGGCATCGGCGGCTGGCAGGTGCCGCGCGAGGCGGTGAAGGTGGCGCGGGAGCGCGAGACCAACATCATCACCATGTCCGACATGGAGCGCATGGGCATCGACAAGACCGCCGAGATGGCGCTGGAGATGGCGTGGGACGGCGTGGACATGGTCTATATGTCGTTCGACATCGACAGCATCGACTGCGGCTTCGTGCCCGGCACCGGCTGGCCCGAACCCGGCGGCTTCCTGCCGCGCGAGGCGCTGGCGCTGGCCGGCAAGGTCGCTGCGGAAGGCCTGTGCGGCATGGAGCTGGTCGAGGTCTCGCCGCCCTACGACCAGTCCGAGATCACCGCGCTTATGGGCGCCCGCGTGATCGTGGACGTGCTGGGCGCCATGGTTTCGGCGGGCGTGATGGGCAAGCACAAGGGCCATATCGACAAGCCGGTGAGCCTGCCGATGGGCGACTATGACGCCGCCACCCATGGGCGGCGCTGGTCCACGCCCGCGAAGCGGAAATAGGCCGATGCCGCACGATCACGCGCACGATCACGCGCACCCCCACACGCACCCGCACGGTCCGCACCGTCACGACCACAACCACGATCCGGCGGGGCCCCTGCACAGCCACATGGCCGATCCCGACCGCGCCGAGGCGGTGTCGGCGCTGGCGGCGCAGTTCATCGACGGCTTTCGCGCGGCGGCGGACAAGATCGCCTTCCTGCGGCTGGCGGGCGTGCCGCTGGAGATCCCCGATGGGCGCGACGGCCCGCCCCTCAAACTGGTGGACGTGAGCCTGACCACCGAATGGCAGGTCGGCACCGCCAGCCCGTCGTTCGGAACGCGCGAACTCAGCTACCTGCCGTTCCCCGGCGCGATGGTGGCCGAGCGCACCAACATGGGCTTCGTCTATGTCAGCCTCGACGAAAAGCGCGTGACCGACCTGCGCGCGTTCCTGGCCGGCCACCCCGCCGCGCAGTCCTGACCCCGGAGGCGACCACCGCCGCACCCGCTGCGGGGCGGTGACGGGCGCGGACCTTTCGGTTGTCGGCGGGACTGTGGGCGCGTTGCGGGCTCGGCGACCCTCGACCGCCGCCGTTCGGGGAGAGGGACCGCCACGGCCGATGGCGAGGCGATGATCGCGCGGCCGCGGCGGCGCCGGGGCGTTCGCGCTGACGCCGGCCGAGCGGCAGAGCGGCGCGGCCGCGCGGCGCGGCGCAGCCCTCCGGCGCCACCGTCAGCGTCACCCGCTCGCCCGCGAACCAGGTGACGCCGTATTCCACCGGCGCGCCGTCGGCGTCCACGTTGACCGCGACCGGGCGCAGGATCGGCGCCCCCGCCGCGATGCGCAGCCGCGCAGCCAGCGCCGGGCGCGCGGCGTGGGCGCTGATCCGGGTCGCGGCGCGGGTATAATCGGGCAGCCCGCAGGCGCGCAGCGCCGCCGTGATCGAGCCGGTCTCGCGCAGCGCCTGCGGCAGGCCGGGAAAGCGCGCGGCGGGAAAGGCGGACCGAAACGCCGCCAGCGGCGCGCCCTCGGCCAGCGACACCCCCTCCACCCCATGCGCCAGCGCGCCAGACGCCAGCGCGCCGGGCGCCAGCGCCAGCGCCGCCGCCTCGCGCGCATCGGCGGGCCGGGTCTCGGCATGGGTGATCTCGCGCGACGGAACGCGGCGCCGGGTGTGCGGCTG
>CAZRFB010000071.1:0-7045 GCA_964599185.1 uncultured Rhodobacterales bacterium
GATCACCGCATAGGGAAAGAACGACATCTCGACCCAGCGCGACAGCGAGAACAGCACCGCAAGGCCGACGCCCACGACGACGGCGGTGGTCAGCGCCATGAAGGTGATCTTGAGCGTGACCAGCAGCGCGGCGGACAGGATACTCCAGTCCTGCACCAGTTGCGAGGCCACCCGCTCCGGGCCGGGCAGGATGTAGTGGGGAATGTCGTTGGCCACGACCACCCAGTGCCAGCCATAGATGGTCAGGCCCACGGTCAGCATCGGCAGCGCCCAGGCGCCGATGCGCTCCAGCCGGGCGCGGCGCAGGCGGGCGGTCTCCTCAAGGTCGATCAGCGGCGCGGCGTCGAGCGTTGTCATGCGCCCATCTCCATGGCCTGTTTCAACGCCTCCGACGCCCGGCGGCATTGTTCGGCGTAAGCGGCGGAGGTGCGGAACGCCTCGTCGCGCACCGGCGGCGCGTCCACCTGCAATTCGGCCACCACGCGACCGGGGCGCGCCGCCATCACCACGATGCGGGTGGAGAGAAACACGCTCTCGAACACCGAATGCGTGACGAAAACCACCGTGCAGCCGAGACTTTGTTGCAGCCGCAGCACGTCGTCGTTCAGCTTGAAGCGGGTGATCTCGTCCAGCGCGGCGAAGGGTTCGTCCATCAGCAACAGCTTCGGCCGGGTGACCATGGCGCGGGCGATGGAGACGCGCATCTTCATGCCGCCCGACAGCTCGCGCGGATAGGCGCCCTCGAAACCCGCCAGCCCCACGGCGGCGAGGCTTTCCTCGATGGCCGGGTTCGCCGCGCGGCGTGAGACGCCGCGCAGGCGCAGCGGCAGCCACACATTGTCGCGCACTGTGGACCATGGCGCCAGCGTCGGCTCCTGAAACACCACGCCCAAGGCCGCCTCGGCCCCGTCGCGCCAGCGGATGCGGCCCCGCGTCGGCCGCGACAGCCCCGCCATCAGCCGCAGCGCGGTGGACTTGCCGCAGCCCGACGGCCCCAGCAGCGAGACGAAATCGCCGTCGTCGAGCGTCAGCGCCATGCCGTTGAGCGCCGTCACCCCGCCCGCAAAAACCTTGGTGACGTTCTCGATGCTGAGAAGCGGCGCAGACATGGCGACGTCGGTGTCCGCGCCATCCCCCCTCATCGCGTCAGCGTCGCCACATAGGCTCGCACGGCGTCGGCAAGGTAGGCCGGCACTTCGACCGCAACCGGCTCGACACCCAGCAATTCCTTCTTGCGGTCCACGCCGACGCCCTTGTTGACGAAATCCAGGCTGTAGGCGCGCTCGATGTCGATCCCTGCGGGCAGCACGCCGGCCGACACCATCTCGGCGTAGAAGCGCGCCATGCGCTCGGCGTTCATGGCGCCTATGCCCATGGTCAGCGCGTCGCCGCTATCGACGATGCCGTATTCCTTGAGCGCATTGATGGAAAAGGCGATCTGTTCGTCGCTCATGTCGGGGTTGTCGGCCTGGATGCGCGCGATGGCGGCGGCGTTGTCGCCGTAGAGGAAGTTCACCCAGCCGAGCGCGGTGCCGTCCACGAAGCATTTCACCGCCTCGGGCATGGTCTCGACCGTCTCGCGCTTGAGTTCGATGGTGGTGGAGTAGGTCTCGAAGCCGAGGTCGGCCAGCACCCAGACATCGGGCTTGAAGCCGCCCTCGCGCTCGATGGCGAACGGTTCAGAGGTGACATAGCCCTGCTGGCCGCTGTTCATGTCGGCGATGAACGGCGCGGCGTTGAAGGTGTAGGGGCGGCGCTGGTCGGCGGTGAAGCCGAACTTCGAGATCATCCACTGGTAATAGCTGGCGTAGCCCGCGTCGCCGATCAGCAGTTTCATGTCCTTGAGGTCGGTGAATTCCTTCGCGACGCCGGGATGGGTGAGGATCACCTGCGGCTCCTTCTGGAAGGCCGCGGCCACGATCATGATCGGGATGTCCTCGCGCACCGCGTCGAACGCCTCCATGGTGTTGCCGCCCATGAAGCCCTCAAGCCGCCCGGCGATCATCAGCGCGCGGTTGTTCACCTGCGGGCCGCCCGGCACGATGGTCACGTCCAGCCCGCAGGCGGCGTAGGTTCCATCGACCATCGACTGGTAGAACCCGCCGTGCTCGGCCTGCGCCACCCAGTTGGTGCCGAAGCGCCAGGGCGTGTTCTGGGCGCTGGCGGCGGCGGCGATCAGCGACAGGGCGGCGGCGGAAACGGCGGTCTTGAGCATGGCGATCTCTCCGGAGCGCGAGGCGCGCGCGACTGGGACTGGCGTTCAGTTAAAGGCCGCGCGCGGCGGTTGTCGAGCGTCGCCATGCGCCGCGCGCCGCCGATTGCGGCGCCCGCCCGATTCGCAGGCGCTGGCGCCGGTTTTTTTGGCTCAGCGCGCGCGGATCGCGTCCAGCGGATAGGCGGCGACCTCCTCCAGCAGTTCGGCGTAGCGTTGGGTCACGGCGTCCACGATGGCGGCGCCCAGCGCGGCGGTCGCGGCGGCGGCGTTTCCGGCGGCGCCGGAGGGGTGCAGGTCCTGCGCCATCCAGCCCAGCTGCATCGGGCCGACCAGCCGCAGGCGCCGACAGGTCTCGGCCACGGTCGCGTTGGCGGGAACAAAGTTTTCCGCCCGGTCCATCCGCACCAGATCGGGCGCCAGATGCAGCATCATCGCGGTCTCGACGGCTCCCGCGTGGATGCCGTGGCGCTCGCTGTCGGGCACGAGATCGTCGGGGAAGCCGACGCTCCACCAGCCGCTCGACAGCGCGACCATGCCGTGGCGCACACGCAGGCGGCGGGCGACGATGTCCACCACCTGCGGCTGGCCGCCGTGGGCGTTGAGGAACACGATCTTGCGCAGGCCCGCGCGCGCCACGCTTTCGCCGATCTCGGTCCAGAGCGCGGTCAGCGTCTCGGCCTCCAGCGTCAGCGTGCCGGGATAGGCGATGTGCTCGGTGGATTTGCCGACCTGCGTCGTCGGCAGGATCAGCACGGTGACGGCGCCGGTCACGCGGGCGGCGGCGCGGCGGGCGATCTCCTCGGCGATCAGCGCGTCCACCGCGACCGGCAG
This sequence comes from uncultured Rhodobacterales bacterium, assembly GCA_964599185.1. GTDB lineage: Bacteria > Pseudomonadota > Alphaproteobacteria > Rhodobacterales > Rhodobacteraceae > Rubrimonas. The sequence goes on from CAZRFB010000071.1 coordinate 3,047, forward strand.
GTGCGGCCCGTGCTGCTCGATGGCGCCGCAGGGCTGGAGCGCGATGGTGGTCGCGGGGTCCAGCCCCTCGAAATCGGGCCAGCACAGGTTTCGCCAGTCGCGGATGTCGGCCATTGTCGCGCAGTTCCCTTGTTGATGGAGTCGCCCGATGCGCCCCCTGTCGCCGCCGAGCATACGCCCGCCTTTCGCCCGATACAGCCACGGCGTGGAGGTTCCGCCGGGCGCGCGGCTGGTGGCGGTCTCGGGCCAGCTTGGCGTCGGGCCGGACGACCGCGCGCCGGAGGGGGCGCAGGCGCAGGCGCTGCTGTGCTTCGCCAACATCGCGGCGATTCTGGCGGAGGCGGGGATGACGCTGGCCGACGTGATCCGGCTGAACGCCTATGTGACAGGGCGCGAACACATGGCGGGCTATATGGCCGCGCGCGACGCGGTGGTGGGCGACCCGGCGCCCGCCTCGACGCTGATGATCGTGGGCGGCTTCACCCGGCCAGAGTTCGTGGTGGAGATCGAGGCGCTGGCGGCCAAGGCGGGGTGAGCCGCCAGCGGTGGCGCCGGAGGCCCCGGCGCGGGGGGCGACGCGGCGCAGGATTGCGGGATCGCGGCCCCGGCCCGGAGGCCGGGGCGCCAACCCTTCGTCAGACCGCGAACTTGCGGATCTGGCCGGATTTCAGGCGGGAGAGATAGCTGTCGAGCTCATCCTTCACGATCGGCATCAGGAAGTAGAGGCCGATGATGTTGACCACCGCCATCGCGAAGATCGCCGCGTCGGAGAAGTCGATCACCGGGCCCAGCTCCATCGCCGCGCCGATCACCACGAACACGCAGAACAGGATCTTGAAGCTCAGCTCGACAATCTTGCTCTCGCCGAACAGATAGGTCCAGGCCTTCAGGCCGTAATAGCTCCACGAAATCATCGTGGAGAACGCGAACAGCACCACCGCCAGCGCCAGCACATAGGGAAACCAGCTCGCCACATTGGCGAAGGCGGCGGAGGTCAGCGCCACGCCGCTCACGTCGCCGACGGTGGCGATGCGGCCAGCCTCGGCGCTCCAGACGTAAAGCCCGGTGGCGGGATCGACGATCAGAACCCCGGTGATCACGATCACCAGCGCGGTCATGGTGCAGATCACCACGGTGTCGATGAACGGCTCCAGCAGCGAGACGAAACCCTCGGTGATCGGCTCATTGGTGCGCACCGCCGAATGGGCGATGGCCGCCGAGCCGACGCCGGCCTCGTTGGAGAAGGCCGCGCGCTTGAAGCCCTGGATCAGCGCGCCCACCATGCCGCCCGCCACGCCCAGCCCGGTGAAGGCGCCCGCGAAGATCTGGCCGAACGCCCAGCCGATCTTGTCGGCGTTCATGCCCAGGATGATCAGCGCGGCGCCGACATAGAGCACGGCCATGAACGGCACGATCTTTTCGGTGACCCGCGCGATGGACTGGATGCCGCCGACGATCACCACGAACACGACGCCCGCCAGCACCAGGCCGGTGATCCAGCCATTGCCGCTGAGAAAGCTGTCGGCGCCGCCGGTGATGTTCACCAGCTGGGCGTGGGCCTGATTGGCCTGGAACATGTTGCCGCCGCCCCACGAGCCGAGGATGCAGAAGATTGCGAACATCACCGCCAGGAACCGGCCCAGCATCGGGCGGCCCTGCAGGGTGAAGCCCTTGGAGATGTAATACATCGGCCCGCCCGACACGGTGCCGTCGGGGTATTCGTTGCGGTATTTCACGCCCAGCGTGCATTCGGTGAATTTCGACGCCATGCCCATCAGGCCGGCGAGGATCATCCAGAAGGTCGCGCCGGGGCCCCCGATCGAAACCGCCACCGCCACGCCCGCGATGTTGCCAAGGCCCACGGTGCCCGAAAGCGCGGTCGCCAGCGCCTGAAAGTGGCTGACCTCGCCCGCGTCCTTGGGGTTGGAGTAGTCGCCGCGCACCAGCGAGATCGCATGGCCGAAGGCGCGGAACTGGATGAAGCCGAAGTAGATGGTGAACACGGTCGCGCCGACCACCAGCCACAGCACGATCCAGGGAAACGTGGTGCCGGGCAGCGGGGCGAAGATGAAGTTGACGAACGGGCCGGTCACGGCGCCGACGTTTTCATTCACGATCTGGTCGATGGTGCGCGCGGCGTCCTGCGCGCGGGCGACGGCGGGCGCGACGGCGGACGCCGCGAGGGCCGCCAGCGCCGGGATGAGGGCGTTGTTTGTTTTCATGGGTTTTTCTCCGGCTGTCGGCTTCACGGAACGATGACGGTGGGCACCGGCGCCGCCTGCGCCAGCCCGATCGAGATGCTGCCGAACACCCGCGCGCCCAGCGACGCCTCGCCGCGCCCGACGAAGATCAGCGCCGCGTCCTGCTCCTGCGCGACCTGAAGGATCAGCTCCACCGCCGAGCCGTAGAGGATTTCGCCCTCCGCCTCGACGCCCGAGGCGCGAAGCTCGGTCAGCACCGGGGCCATCACGGCCTCCTCGGCGCGGGCCATCTCCTTTTTGCGGCGCGCGTGGCGCTCCTCAAGCTCCTGCGGCGTCAGGAAGCTGTAGGGCGACCATTCCAGCACATGCACGATATGAAGCTTTGCGCCTTCCCTGCGCGCATGGGTGGCGGCGAGGTTGACGACGGCTCGTTTGTCGCCGCCATAGGCGACGACGAAGATGCGTTTCGACACGCTGTTCTCCCCTCTGTTGGCGGGCTGTTAGCGATAGCGCCGCAAAGGGGAGTATGAAGGACTCGTGAATCGAGTCCAGCATTTAAGCCGGAACGCGCCGCCCCGCCCTGATATTCACCAGAAAAATGCACAGGATAACGGCGCTCGCCGCCAGATTGAGCATCAGGCTCGACGGCCATACCGCCGCCACGCCCGCCGCCGCCGTCAGCGCGCGCATCGGGATCGAGAGCCGCGCCTCCATCCAGCCCTCCATCGCCGCCGCCAGCGCATAGACGCCCAGCAGCGCGAACAGGAATATCTCCAGCGCCTGCCACGGATCGCCGCTCAGGAACGGCGTGTAGGCGAACAGCACCGGCACGATATACAGGCCCTTGGCCAGCTTCCATGCGGTGAAGCCGGTGCCCATCGGCGGCCCCTTGGCGATGGCGGCGGCGGTGAAGGCGGCCAGACACACCGGCGGCGTCACGTTGCTGTCCTGGCTCAGCCAGAAGATGATCATGTGCGCCGACAACAGCGCCGCCGTCAGCGCCTCACGCGACACCGCCATGTCGCGCAGCGCAGAGCGCAGCTCCAGCGGCAGGCCCGCCACCAGCGACGCCGCATCGGCGTAGGCCATCGGCGCGCCCAGCGCCCCCGCCGCGTCGGGCGCCGCCAGCATCAGGATCGGCGCTGCGGCGGCGGGCAGGTCTCCCGCCGCCAGCAGCGCCACCACGCTCGCGTCGGCGATCATCCCCGCCAGCGCCGGAGCCGACAGCGTGGCCAGCACGATATAGGCCGCCGTCACCGGCAGCCCCATGCCCAGCACGAGAGACGCCAGCCCGATCAGCACGATGGCGACCAGCACGTTGCCGCCCGCCCAGGTGGCGATCATCAGCGAGAAGGTGTTGCCCACCCCGGCGGTGGAGATCACGTTGACGACGATGCCCACCGCCACCAGCAGCACCGCCGTCATGATCATGTTGCGCGCGCCCAGGCTGAGCGCGTCGAGCACCGCGCGCGGCCCCATCGGCGTCTGCGTCAGCCAGCTTGAGGCGATCACCGCGCCAATGCCCAGCACGGCGGCGTAGCTGGGCGAAAAGCCGTAGAGCAACAGCGCGATCACCGCGCTGATCGGCAGGAAAAAGCTGGCCCCGCCCGCGCGCATCGCCTGACCCAGCGACACCGCCGCGCCGGGCATCGGCCCCAGGCCCAGCCGCTTGGCCTCGATGCGCACGAAGAACGCCACCGAGGCGAAATACAGCAGCGCGGGCAGGGCGGCGACGGCGACGATGCGCTCATAGGGGATCTGGGTGTAGCTCGCCATCACGAAGGCGCCCGCGCCCATG
>CAZRFB010000072.1:0-4047 GCA_964599185.1 uncultured Rhodobacterales bacterium
CTGCTGATGGCCACCCACAGCGCGCGGCTGGCGGGGATGCTGGGCCGCACGGTTCGGCTGCACAACGGACGTCTCGCATGAGCGGCTTTCGCTGGACGCTGGCGGTGCTGCTCAGCCACTGGCGCCGCCGTCCGGGCCAGCTTGCGGCGCTGATGGCGGGGCTGGCGCTGGCCACCGCGCTGTGGAGCGGGGTGCAGGCGCTGAACCTCGCCGCGCGCGACAGCTATGACCGCGCCGCGCGGCTGCTGGGCGGGGCCGCCACGGTCACCATCGCGCGCCCCGAGGGCGGGACGTTCGACCAGAGCCTGTGGGTGGACCTGCGCCGCGCGGGCTGGCCGGTCTCGCCGGTGCTGGAGGGGCGGGTGCGGCTGGAGGGCCAGACGCTGCGGCTGATCGGCGTCGAGCCGGTCACGCTGCCGCCGGGCGGCGCGGTGGCGGTGATCGGCGCGCCCGAGGGCGGCGACGCGCAAAGGCTGATCGCGCCGCCGCGCGCCACGCTGGCGGCGCCGCAGACCCTGCGCGATCTGCGGCTGGCCGACGGCGCCGCGCCGCAGGCGCCCGGCGGCGCGCTGCCGCCGCTGCTGGCGCGCGAGGGGATGGCGGGCGGCGTGCTGGTGGTGGACATTGGCGTGGCGCAGGCGGTGCTCGGCCAGCCCGGCGCGGTGTCGCGGCTGCTGGCGCCCGCCGGGCACGGCCGCGACCCCGCCGCGCTGGCGGCGCTGACCGCCGGGACGCTGGCGCAGCTCGACGACAGCCCCGACGGCGATCTGGCGCGGCTGACCGACAGCTTTCACCTCAACCTCACCGCCTTCGGGTTCCTCGCCTTCGTGGTGGGGCTGTTCATCGCCCACGCCGCGATCGGGCTGGCCTTCGAGCAGCGGCTGCCGATGCTGCGGACCTTGCGCGCCTGCGGCGCTTCGGCGCGCGGCGTGGCGCTGGCGCTGTTGGCGGAGATGGCGGGCCTCGCGCTGGTCGCGGGGTCTTTGGGGATGCTGGGCGGCTGGCTGATCGCCGCCGCGCTGGTGCCCGACGTGGCGGCCAGCCTGCGCGGCCTCTATGGCGCGCCGGTCTCGGGCGGCCTCAGCCTGTCGCCGTGGTGGTGGCTGTCGGGGCTGGGGATGACGCTTCTGGGCGCGGGCGCGGCGGCGGGGGCGGGAGTGTGGCGGGCAGGCCGCCTGCCGGTGCTGGCGCCCGCGATGCCGCAGGCATGGCTGGCCGCGCACCGCGCGCGGCTGCGCTGGCAGGGGCTGGCGGCGCTGGCGCTGCTGGCGCTGGCGGCGGGGCTGGCGGCGTTCGGCGACGGGCTGGCGGCGGGGTTCGCGCTGTTGGCGGCGCTGCTGCTGGGCGCGGCGCTGGGGGCCCCGGTGGCGCTGAACGCCGCGCTGCGGCTGGCGGCGGCGCGGGCGAAGGCGCCGCTGGCGCAGTGGCTGTGGGCGGACGCGCAGGCGGCGTCGGGCGGGTTGTCGCTGGCGCTGATGGCGCTGATGCTGGCGCTGGCGGCCAATATCGGCGTGGGAACCATGGTGGGCGGCTTTCGCGCCACCTTCACCGGCTGGCTCGATCAGCGGCTGGCCGCAGAAGTCTATGTGCGCGGCCCCGACGCGGCCATGGACGGCTTCGCCGCCCGCGCGCTGGCCACGCCGCAGGTGCTGGCCGCGCTGCCCTCGCGCAGCGCCGAGGCGCGGCTGGGCGGCTGGCCGGCCGAGGTTCTGGGACTGGCCGACCACGCCACCTATCGCGACGGCTGGCCGCTGATGGCGGCGGCGCCCGATGTCTGGGATCAGATGGCGGCGGGCGAGTGCGCGCTGGTCAGCGAACAGCTTGCGCGCCGCCTTGGCCTCGGCGTCGGCGATCCGCTCACCCTGCCCGCCGCCGACGGGCCGTGGCCGCTGACCGTGGCGGGGATATATCCCGACTATGGCAATCCCAAGGGGCAGGTTGTGGTGAACTTCGACGCGCATCGGGCGCGCTGGCCGCAGGCGGCGCGCGGCTCATGGGCGCTGCGCACCGAGCCGGGCGCGGCGGGCGCGGTGATCGCGGCGCTGGCGGCGGACCCGGCGCTGACGCAGGCCGAGTTCATCGATCAGGCGGGGGTCAAGCGGCTGTCGCTGGGCCTGTTCGACAAGACCTTCGCGGTGACCGCCGCGCTGAACGCGCTGACGCTGGCGGTGGCGGGCGCGGCGCTGCTGGCCAGCCTCACCACGCTGTCGTCGATGCGGCTGCCGCAGCTTGCGCCCCTGTGGGCGATGGGGGTGACGCGGGCGCGGCTGGCGCGGCTGGAGCTGGTCAAGATGCTGGCGCTGGCGGGGCTGATCGCGGCGCTCGCCGTCCCGGTGGGGCTGGCGCTGGCCTGGGTTCTGGTGGCGGTGGTCAACGTGCAGGCGTTCGGCTGGCGGCTGCCGCTGCACCTGTTTCCGCTGCAATGGCTGGCGATGGCGGGGCTGGCGCTGCTGACCGCGCTGATCGCAAGCGCCCTGCCGCTGTGGCGGCTGGCGCGCACGCCGCCCGCCCGGCTGGCGCAGGCGTTCAGCCATGAACGCTAGGCTCAGCCGCCGCGCGACGCTGGGCGGGCTGGCCGCGCTGGCGGCGGCGCCCGCGCTGGGGCAGGGTTTCGCCGGGCTGGGCGCGGCGGCGCAGGGCTTCGCCGAAGTGCGCCGCGACCGGCCGCTGCGCTTTCCCGCCGACCATGGCCCGCACCCGGATTTCCGCATCGAGTGGTGGTATGTCACCGCCAACCTGCGCGGCGACGACGGCGCCGCCTATGGCGTGCAGTGGACGCTGTTCCGGCAGGCGCTGGCGCCGGACGACCGGGGCGCGGGGTGGGACAGCGCGCAGTTGTGGATGGGTCACGCCGCCGCCACTTCCGCCGCCGTCCACCGCGCCGAGGAGCGTTTTGCGCGCGGCGGGGTGGGGCAGGCGGGCGTGACCGGCGACCCGTTCGCGGCGTGGATCGACGACTGGGCGCTGACCGGCGACCGCGATCTGAAGGCGGCGCGGCTGCGCGCGGCGGGGCGGGGGTTCGCCTACGATCTGGCGCTGTCCGCCGACGGCCCGCTGGTGCTGCACGGTGACAACGGCTTCAGCCTCAAGTCCGAGCGCGGTCAGGCCTCGCACTACTACAGCCAGCCGCATTACGGCGCGCAAGGGACGCTGACGCTCGACGGGCGCGCGATCGCGGTCACTGGCGAGGGCTGGATGGATCGCGAATGGAGCACCCAGCCGCTCGACCCCGACCAGACCGGGTGGGACTGGTTCTCGCTGCGGCTCGACAGCGGCGAGAAGGTGATGCTCTACCGCTTTCGCCAGAGCGCGGGCGCCGACGCCTTCGCCGGCACCTGGATCGACGCGGCGGGCCGCGCGCAGCCGCTGGCGCAGGGCGATGTGACCATGGCGCCGCTGAGCTTCGCCTCGGTCGCGGGGCGCGAGACGCCGGTGCGCTGGCGTCTGGAGGTCGCCTCGCGCGGCTTCGCGGTCGAGACCGCGCCGCTGAACCCGCAAAGCTGGAACCCGCTGACGGTGGCCTACTGGGAGGGGCCGGTCACCGGCGAGGGCACGCACCGCGCGACCGGGTATCTGGAGATGACCGGGTATTGAGAGGAGACAGGCCTGGCCTTTTCGCAGCCCCGGCCTTGAGCCGGGGCCTTGAGCGGCGTCGCTTGAACCTCAATCGCAGCCCCGGCCCCTGCGCCGTGGCCTGTCTGTGCGGCGCGAGGCTCTGGAGCCGGGGCCGCAAAGCTGAGCGGCGTCGCTCAGCCCAGCGCCGCCGCATAGGCGCGCACCGCCGCCGCCGCGCCGTCGGGATGCTCCCACACGCTGATGCGCGGCGCGAAGAAGTCGGCGTTGAGTGTCGCGGCGATCTGAGGCGTCAGCCCGCCCTCCGCCACGCTGGGCGTCTCGATCATCTCGGCCCACCAGTCGAACAGCTCCGCCGACGCCTCCAGCCCGTCGCCCAGGGCGCCCGCCCGCACCGGCCCCAGCGAGACATAGTCCGCGCCCGCCTCCGCCGCCGTCATGGCGCGGTGCCGCGTCGCGCCGCCATGGGCGCCG
>CAZRFB010000073.1:0-14236 GCA_964599185.1 uncultured Rhodobacterales bacterium
CGGCGTCGAGCAGGTTCTCGGTCTCCGGCGTGGCGGGCAGCAGCGCGACGACGATCTGAGCGCCCTCCAGCGCCGCGCGCAGGCCCGCAGGCCCGGCGTGGCAGGCGACGCCGGGGATGGTCTTCAGCGTCCGGCTCCAGCCGCGCACGCTGAAACGCAGCGTCGCCAGCATCCGCGCCGCCTCGCCGCCCAGTTCGCCCAGGCCCAGCACGCACACCCGCCGGTCGCGCGCCAGCGGCGGAACCGGCGCGCCCCACACCGGACCAGGGCCGCGCAAGGCGGCGTCGAGGTCGAGGTGATAGCGCATCGCATGGCCGACGACGTAGTCGGTCATCCCCCAGCGCAGGCCCGGCTCGACCATCCGACACAGCGGAACCTGCGGCGGCGCGGGCAGGGCGAGCGCCTTCTCCACCCCCGCCCACAGGCTGAGCAACGCCTTCAGGCGGCCATAGGGGCGGAAATCGCGCACCGGCCCGGCGTGGGTGAAGGCGATGTAGCCGATGGACTGCGGGTCATGCGCCTCGGTCGCGTCGATGATCCGCGCCGCCAGCCCGGCATGCGCCGCCGCCTGCGCCAGCCCTGCGCGCCACGCGGCGGCCTCGTCGGCCTCCACCGACAAAAGGATGCGCGGCGTCATGTCGGGCGGTGGATGTGGGCGCTCTGGATCAGGCCGACGCCGAACAGCAGCACCAGCATCGCCGAGCCGCCGTAGGACACCAGCGGCAGCGGCACGCCCACCACCGGCGCCAGCCCCATCACCATCGCCATGTTCACCGCGAAGAAGAAAAACAACGTCGCCGCCAGCCCCCCGGTCAGCAGCGCGCCATAGCGGTCGCGGTTGGAAAGGATCGAGAAGAAACAGAACATCAGGATCAGCACATAGAGCGACAGCAGCGTGACGGCGCCGACGAAACCCAGCTCCTCCGCCAGCGCGGTGAAGATGAAGTCGGTCTGCTTTTCGGGCAGAAAGTTCAACCGGCTCTGGGTGCCCTGCATGAAGCCGCGCCCGGACAGCCCGCCGGAGCCGAGCGCGATCTTGGACTGGGTGATGTGATAGCCCGCGCCGAGCGGGTCGCTGCCGGGGTCGAGAAACGTCTCGATGCGGCGGAACTGATAGTCCTTGAGCAATTGCCACTCCGTCCCGCGCGAGGCGACAACCGCCCAGACCGCGCCGCCGGCCGTCGCAGCGCCCGCGGCGAAATACAGCCAGTGCGCCCCCGCCAGAAAAATCATCACCACCGCGCCGCCCAGCAGCAGGATCGCGGTGCCGAGGTCGGGCTGCGTCAGCACCAGCGCCACCGGCGCCAGCGTCAGCGCCAGCGGCGGCAGCAGCCACAACGGATGCGAGACCTTCTCCGGCGGCAGCCACGCGTAATAGGCCGCCAGCGCCATCACCAGCGCCACCTTCATCAGCTCAGAGGGCTGGAGCTGGATCACGCCGAGGTCGATCCAGCGTTGCGCGCCCATGCCGGTCACCCCCGCCACCTCCACCGCCACCAGCAGCGCGAGCGCGAAGGCGTAGGCCAGCGGCGAGGCCGCGCGCCACAACCGGATGTCGATCAGCGCGACGATCATCATCCCGGCGAAGCCGACGCCGAAGCGCGCCATCTGGCGCGAGGCCCAGGGGTCCATCCGGCCCCCCGCCACCGAATAGAGCATCAGAAAGCCCATGCAGGCGGTCGCCAGCACCAGCAGCGCGATGGGCCAGTTGAAGCGCAGCAGCTTGGCCCCCAACCCCATGCCGCGCCCCATGCCGCGCCCCATGCCGCGCGCGCCGCCGCCGGTCACGCCCGCCCCCTTGGCGTCTGCGCGCCCTCCGCCGCAGGCGGCTCCGGCGGCGGGGTGCGCTGGCGCTGGATTTCCTCGCGCAGCGCGGGCGGATAGGCGATCAGCGGCGGCTCCGGCCCATAGAGCGCGCGCAGCATCACGTCGCGCGCGATCGGCGATGCGACCGTCGAGCCGCCGCCGCCGTGCTCGACCACCGTGGCGATGGCGTAGCGCGGCTTGTCGGCGGGGGCGTAGGCCACGAACAGCGCGTGGTCGCGGCGGTTCCAGGGCAGATCGGCGTTGCGGGTCACGCCGCGCGCACGCTCCGCCATGGTGATGCGGCGCACCTGGCTGGTGCCGGTCTTGCCGGCCAGCTTCGCCTCGGGGTCGTAGATCCGCGCGCCGCGCGCGGTGCCGCCCTGTTCGTTGACCACCGCGATCATGCCGTCGCGCACCAGCGCAAGGTTCGCCGCGCGCAGGCCCAGCGGCGGCGGCTCGGCGATTTCGGCCTCCACGCCGCCGATGGCGCGGATCAGGCGCGGCGCCACGGCGGCGCCGCGCGCCAGCCGCGCGGTCATCAGGCACAGTTGCAGCGGCGTCGCCAGCACGAAGCCCTGACCGATGCCGGAGTTGAGGCTGTCGCCCACCTGCCAGCTTTCGCCATGGGCGGCCTTTTTCCATTCCCTTGTCGGCGTCAGGCCGGGCGCGATGGCGGTCAGCGGCAGGTCGGGCCGCGCGCCGACGCCCAGCCGCTGCGCCATGGCCGAGATCGCGTCCACACCGACGCGCTTGGCGGTCTCGTAGAAATACACGTCGCAGGAGTGCTTGAGCGCGTCGCGGCAGTCCATCATGCCGTGGCCGCCGCGCTTCCAGCAGTGAAAGCGGCGGTTGCCGAGCTGATAGCCGCCGTTGCAGAACACCTTTTCGCCCGGCCCCATCACGCCCGCCTCCAGCGCCGCCAGCGCCACCACCATCTTGAAGGTCGAGCCGGGCGGATACTGGCCGGAGACGGTCTTGTTGGCGAGCGGGCGATGGTCGTCGTTCAGCAGCGCGCTCCAGTCGTTCTGGCCGATGCCGACCACGAACTTGTTGGGGTCGAAGCCCGGCGCCGAGGCGAGCGCCAGGATGTCGCCGTTGGTCACGTCGATCACCACGGTCGCGGCGCTTTCCTCGCCCATGCGCTCCATGGCGTAGAGCTGCAGGGCGCGGTCGATGGTCAGCGTCAGATCGGCGCCGCCTGCGGCGTCGGTGCGGTCGATCTCGCGGATCACCCGCCCGCCCGCGTTGACCTCGATGCGCTGCGCGCCCGCCGCGCCGCGCAGGCGCGCCTCCTCGACCTTCTCGACGCCGTTTTTGCCGATCTGGAAATCGGGCAGTTGCAGCAGGGGGCTGGCCTCCTCCGCCGCCGCGATGTCGGCCTCCGAGACGCGCCCGACATGGCCGATCACATGCGAGAACGCCTCGCCGTCGGGATACCAGCGCGTCAGCCCCACGTCGGGCACGACGCCGCGCAGCGCGGGCGCGTTGGCGTTGAGCTGCGAGAATCGGGTCCAGTCCAGATGTTCGGCCACGGTGACCGGCACGAAGGCGCTTTTCTGCGCGAACTCACGCATGGCGCGGGCGCGGTCGCTCTCCGACAGCGGCACGATGCGGCTCAGCCGGTCGAGCGTCTCGGTCAGGTCGCCCGCCTGTTCGCGCACCACATGCACCCGCAGGTTCTGGCGGTTGACGGCCAGCGGGTGGCCGTTGCGGTCGAATATCTCGCCGCGCGCCGGGGCGAGCAGACGGATGTTGATGCGGTTCTCCTCGGCGAGCGAGCGATAGAGCGCGCCCTCCTCGATCTGCAACTGGCGCATCCGCCACGCCAGCGCGCCCGCCACCGCAAGCTGCGCGCCGAACAGCACAAAGGCGCGGCGCGACAGGCGCGGCCCGCCGCCGTCGCCGTCGCGGCGGGGCTTGGGTCGCGGCGCCCTCATGCCCAGCCCTGCCATGCCCGGCCCTGCGATGCCCTGCCCTGTGACGCTCTGTCCTCTGCGCGCCCGCCGCGCCGGGGCGCCTTGCGCAGGAGCAGCGCGCACAGCGGATAGGTGAGCGCCGTGGCCAGCAGCCCGCCGCCCAGCGACGCCAGCGGCGGGGCGGGGGCCAGCGTCACGGTCAGCAGCGCCCATTGCAGCGCCAGCGCGCACGCCGCCCATGCCGCCGCCAGCCCCCACTCCGCCAGAAAACCGCGCCGCCGCAGCGCCTCGGCCTGCGCGGCCAGCGCCGCCGAAGCCACCGTCAGCGCCAGCGCGCCGATCCCGATCGCCCCGCCGCCGAGCAGATCGCGGATCAGCCCGATCGCGAACACCAGCACAGGCGGCGCCAGCGCCGGGCGGCGCGCCGAGACCACCGCGACGACGCAGAACAACAGGTCCGGCCCCGGCAGCGCGCCGATCTCGCCGCCGATCGGCGCCAGCGACAGCGCGATCGCCAGCCACGCCAGCGCCGCGAACGCCGCAAAACCCGCCAGCCGTGCGATCATCGACGCGCCCATGCTATTCCGTGCTCCCCGACAGCGGCGCAAACCGGTCTTCGGGCGCCGCGCGGCCGGGCAGGATCAGGTCGCCCGGCGCGTCGGCGGGGGTCGGGCGGCGCCAGCGCAGCACCCGCACGAACTCAAGCCGCCCATAATCCGCCGCCAGCCGCGCCCGCGCCGTCCGCGCCCCCAGCGCCGCGACCACGCCCACGGGGATGTCGGGCGGAAACACGCCGCCGTCGCCGGAGGTGGCGATCTGCTGGCCCAGCGCCAGACCCTCCGGCTCGGCCACGAAGCTCAGCCGCGGCGCGCCGGTGGCGTCGCCGCTCAGGATCGCCCGCCGCCCCGAGGGCAGGATCTTGACCGGCACCCGGCTGTCGAAATCGGTGAGCAGCAGCAGCCGCGAGACCTCGTCGCCGACGCCGACGATGCGGCCCACCAGGCCTGCGCCGTCCACCACCGCCGCGCCGTCCTCCACGCCGTCGCGGGCGCCGATGTTGACCAGCGCGCTGCGCCCGAACGGGCCGCCGCCGTCGGCGATCACCTCGCCGGTGGCGAAGCCCATGCGCGGCGCCAGCCGCACGTTGTTGAGCGCGCGCAACTGGGCGTTTTCGCGCTCCAGCGTCTGCGCCGCGTCGCGCCAGGCGCGCAGCCGCTGGATTTCGCGGCGCAATTCGCGGTTCTGGTTATAGACGTCGTTGAACCGCTCCCAGTCGTCGGCGATCTCGGCGAGCCGCGCGGCGGGCCCGGCCACCACGCTCACCGACGGCGCCAGCGCATCCGCCACCGCGCCGCGCAGCCGCTCCACGCGCGGATTGTTCACCCGCGACAGCGCAAACAGCGCCAGCGCGATCAGGATGAGCGCGGCAAGCAGGGCCACGCGCAGCGCGCGCGCAGTGTCCGCTCTGGCGTCGTCCCGTATCCTCGCCACGCGGCCTTACCCTTTTTCCGCGTCAGTGCAGCGTGTTACACGCTGTCCTTCAGAATGTGCCTCAGGGCCGTCTTGTGCTCCAGCGCCTTGCCGGTGCCCAGCGCCACGCAGTTCAGCGGCTCGTCTGCCACCGTCACCGCCAGTCCGGTGTGCAGCCGCAGCGCCGCGTCGATATCGCCCAGCAGCGCGCCGCCGCCGGTCAGCATCACGCCGCGATCCACGATGTCGGCGGCCAGATCGGGCGGCGTCGCCTCCAGCGCCACCATAACAGCTTCCACGATCTGCTGCACGGGTTCCGCGAGCGCCTCGGCGATCTGGCCTTGGGTGATCTCGATCTCCTTGGGCACGCCGTTCAGCAGGTCGCGGCCGCGGATGTCCATGCTCAGGCCGCGCCCGTCTTCGGGCTGGCGCGCGGTGCCGATCGCCTTCTTGATGCGCTCCGCCGTCGCTTCGCCGATCAGCAGGTTCTGCTGGCGGCGCAGGTAGCTGATGATCGCCTCGTCCATCTTGTCGCCGCCGACGCGCACGCTGCGCGCATAGACGATGTCGCCAAGGCTCAGCACCGCGACCTCGGTGGTGCCGCCGCCGATGTCCACCACCATGCTGCCGGTGGGCTCGCCGAACGGCATCCCGGCGCCGATGGCGGCGGCGATCGGTTCGGGGATCAGCAGCGCCTTGCGCGCGCCCGCCGCCAGCACCGATTCCATGATCGCGCGCTCCTCTACCGCCGTGGCGCCGTAGGGCACGCAGACGATGATCAGCGGCGCGGCGAAGCTGCCGCGGCGGTGCACCTTCTTGATGAAGTGCTTGATCATCGCCTCGGCGACCTCGAAATCGGCGATCACGCCGTCGCGCATCGGGCGGATCGCCTGGATGCTGCCCGGCGTGCGGCCCAGCATCAGCTTGGCCTCCTCGCCGACCGCCAGCACCTCCTTCTTGCCGTCCTTGACGTGGTAGGCGACGACCGAAGGCTCGTTCAGCACGATACCCTTGCCCTTGACATAGACCAGCGTGTTCGCCGTCCCCAGATCGATCGCCATGTCCGACGAGAACATGCCAAGAATGCCGCTGAACATGGGTCCGCCCGCTTCTACGCCCGGTTGCAGCCGGGGCTGTTGATGTGCGTCTATAGCGCGCCGCGCCGCATCCGAAAAGCCGCCCAGGCCGCGACCGCGCCACTATCCGTGCGCTCACTCGTGGCGCAGCATACTATATTTTTGGTTAACGCGCGCCAGACCGGCCCTGCGACCGCCCGATCCGGGCCAGCGCGCGCATCCGTCAGCCGGCGGCGGACAGCCCGTCGGCGACGCCGTGCGCGGGCGCGCCCTTTTCGCGGCGCACCAGCAACTTGTTGAGCGCATTCACATAGGCGCGGGTGCTGGCGACGATGGTGTCGGTGTCGGCGGCCTGGCCGGTGACGATCTTGCCCGCCTCCTCCAGCCGCACCGACACCGTGGCCTGCGCGTCGGTGCCGTCGGTCACGGCGTGCACCTGATAGAGTTTCAGCGCGGCGTCATGGGAGAACAGCGTCTTGACCGCCTTGAACGCGGCGTCCACCGGCCCGTCGCCCTGCGCCGTGGTCTTGTGCTCCACGCCGTCGATGGAAAGCGTCAGTTCCGCCGTCTGCGGGCCGTCGGTGCCGCAGACCACGCGCAGGCGGCGCACCTGAAGCCGGTCGTTGGCGGCGGAGGTTCCGGCGTCCTCGACCAGCGCGCGCAGATCGTCCTCGAACACCTCCTTCTTGCGGTCGGCCAGCGCCTTGAAGCGCACGAAGGCGTCCTCCAGCGCGTTGTCGCCGAGGTCGTAGCCGAGATCGCGCAGCTTCTCGCGGAAGGCGTGGCGCCCTGAGTGCTTGCCCATCACCAGGTTGGATTCGGTCAGGCCGATGTCCTCGGGGCGCATGATCTCATAGGTGCCGGCGTGCTTCAGCATCCCGTCCTGATGGATGCCCGATTCGTGCGCGAAGGCGTTCTTGCCGACGATCGCCTTGTTGAACTGCACCGGAAAGCCGGTGACCGAGGCGACGAGGCGGCTGGCCTGCATGATGCGGGTGGCGTCGATGCCGGTCCGATAGGGCAGGATGTCGTTGCGCACCCGCATCGCCATCACCACCTCCTCCAGTGCGGCGTTGCCGGCGCGCTCTCCCAGCCCGTTGATGGTGCACTCGATCTGCCGGGCGCCCGCCTGCACGGCGGCCAGCGCATTGGCGACCGCCATGCCGAGATCATTGTGGCAATGCGTGGCGATGACAATATCGTCAATGCCTTCGACCCGTTCCTTCAGCATCCGGATCAACGCCGCGCTCTCGCCCGGCGCGGTGTAGCCCACGGTGTCGGGGATGTTGATCGTGGTGGCGCCTGCTCTGATCGCGGTCTCGACGGCGGTCACCAGAAAGTCGTGCTCGGTGCGGGTGCCGTCCTCGGGCGACCACTGCACGTCGTCGCACAGACTTTTGGCGTAGGCGACGCTCTCGGCGATCTTCTCCAGCACCGCTTCGGGCTCCATCTGGAGCTTGAACTTCATGTGCAGCGGCGAGGTGGAGATGAAGGTGTGGATGCGCGGGCGCCGCGCGTGCTGCAGCGCCTGCCAGTTGCGGTCGATGTCCTTTTTCGAGGCGCGCGACAGGCCGCAGACGCTGGCGTTGCGCACCGTCTGCGCAATCCGGCTGACCGCCTCGAAGTCGCCTTCGGAGGCGATGGGAAAGCCCGCCTCGATGATGTCCACGCCCATCTCGT
Organism: uncultured Rhodobacterales bacterium; assembly: GCA_964599185.1. Classification (GTDB taxonomy): domain Bacteria; phylum Pseudomonadota; class Alphaproteobacteria; order Rhodobacterales; family Rhodobacteraceae; genus Rubrimonas. The sequence continues at coordinate 7,949 of CAZRFB010000073.1, forward strand.
CGAGCAGGGCGGCGATGCGCAGCTTCTCGTCGAGCGTCATTGAGGCGCCGGGCGATTGTTCGCCATCGCGCAGGGTGGTGTCGAAGATCAGCACGCGGTCCGGCGCGATGGCTTCGGGCGCCGCCGTTTTTGCTGTGTCGGTCGTGTCGGTCATGGTCAGGATTCCCGGCTGTGGTTGCGGTCCGCTTGCGGCGCGTTCGGCGTTCTCCCCCGAGCGCGCGCGCCGCGAAGCGGCCACGCTCAGGGGCGGCTAAGCAGCAGCCGGAGCAGACCGCCGGTGGGGCGGGCGCGAAAGCGCAGGGGATAAGCCTTATCAACCATGCGCGCACTATACCCGGCGCAGCCCGCTGGGGAAGGGGAAATATGCGCGCGCATTTTTGGGTGGCGAGGCGCCGCCTCACCCCGGCCCTCTCCCCCGGTGGGGAGTGAAATCTGCGACCGTGGCGCCGTCAGTCGGCGGCGGACGGCGCGTCAACCAGGCGGGGCCTGCCCGCCTCGTCGAGCGCGACGAAGGTGAACAGCCCTTGCGTCACCTTCTCGCGCTGGCCGAGACGCCCGCGCAGCGACCATGCCTCAAGCTGCACGCTGAGCGAGGTGCGCCCGACGCGCGTCACCTCGGTATAGACGCACAGCACGTCGCCGATGGCGACCGGGCGCAGAAAGGTCATCGCCTCGATCGCCACGGTGGCGACGCGGCCACGCGCGCGCTGCCCCGCCGCGATGCCGCCCGCCAAATCCATCTGGCTCAGCACCCAGCCGCCAAAAATGTCGCCGCTGGGGTTGGCGTCGGCGGGCATCGCCAGCGTGCGGATGGTCGGGGCGCCGTGCGGCTCGCCCGCTTCCGTCGCGCCGCTCATCCGACCAGCGTCGCTTCGGTCTTGGCGCGCACTTCGTCCATGGCCACGCCCGGCGCCAGTTCGACCACCTTCACCCCGCCCGGCACGATGTCGAACACGCCGAGGTCGGAGATCACCCGGTCCACCACGCCCGCGCCGGTCAGCGGCAGGGTGCAGCGTTTCAGCAGCTTGCTCTCGCCCTTCTTGTTGGCGTGGTCCATCAGCACCACCACCCGCTCAACGCCCGCCACCAGATCCATGGCGCCGCCCATGCCCTTGACCAGCTTGCCGGGGATCATCCAGTTCGCCAGGTCGCCGTTCTCGGCCACCTCCATCGCGCCCAGGATCGACAGGTTGATGTGGCCGCCGCGGATCATCGCGAAGCTGGCGGAGGAGGAGAAATAGCTGGTGCGGCGCAGTTCGGTGATGGTCTGCTTGCCGGCGTTGATCAGGTCGGCGTCAACCTCGTCCTCGGTGGGGAAGGGGCCCATGCCCAGCATCCCGTTCTCCGACTGCAGCGTGATGTCGTATTCGGCGGGCACATAGTTCGACACCAGCGTCGGGATGCCGATGCCGAGGTTGACGTAGAATCCGTCCTGCAGCTCCTGCGCGGCGCGCTCCGCCATCTGGTCGCGTGTCCAGGCCATGTCGTTTGTCCTTTCGCTCGATGCTGGCGTTCAGGCGGCGCGCGTCGTGCGCTTCTCGATGCGCTTTTCGTGCTGGCCCTTGAACAGCCGCTGCACATAGATGCCGGGGGTGTGGATCGCGGATTTCTCCAGGCTGCCCAGCGGCACGATCTCCTCGACCTCCGCCACGGTGACGCGGCCCGAGGTCGCGCAGTCGGGGTTGAAGTTCATCGCCGTCTTTCGATAGACGAGATTGCCCTGCTCATCGCCCTTCCACGCCTTGACGATGGAAAGATCGGCGCGGATGCCGCGCTCCAGGATGTAGGTGCGGCCGTCGAAGTCCTTGTGCTCCTTGCCCTCGGCGATCTGGGTGCCGACGCCAGTGGCGGTGTAGAAGCCGGGAATCCCCGCGCCGCCCGCCCGCAGCCGCTCGGCCAGCGTGCCCTGCGGGTTGAACTCGATCTCCAGCTCGCCCGCCAGATACTGCCGCATGAACTCGTCGTTCTCGCCGACGTAGGAGCTGATCATCTTGGCGATCTGCTTGGTGTCGAGCAGCACGCCCAGCCCGAAGCCGTCCACGCCGCAGTTGTTGGAGGCGATGGTGAGGTTCTTCACGCCCGCGTCGCGGATCGCGGCGATGCAGTTTTCGGGAATGCCGCACAGGCCGAAGCCGCCGGCGGCGATCAGCATCCCGTCGCGCAGCAGCCCGTCGAGCGCCGCCGTCGCGTCCGGGTAGATCTTGTTGGCCATGGGGAAAAGGCTCCTCGCGTCGATTGGGGATTCAGTGCGCCAGCAGCACCGGCACGCGGGCGGCGGCGAACACCTCGGTCGTGACGCCGCCGACGATGTCCTGGGTGAACTTGCTGTGCTCGAAGGCGCCCATCACCACCAGCCCGGCGCCGACCTCCTGCGCCGTGTCGAGGATGGCGCCCGCGACGCCGCGCTTGCCGCGCTGGCGATGCAGGTGCTCGGCGGTGATCGCATGTCGGCGCAGCAGCTCCATCACGCCGCCGCCGGGCGGGATCTCGGGCGCGGCGTCGCCGACGCTCAGCACCGTGACCTTGGCCTTGGTTTCGAGAATCAGCATCGCGTCGCCCAGCGCGCGGGCGGCGGCGCGCTTGCCGTCCCAGGCCAGCAGCGCATGCTCGCCGAGTTTCTCGGGCGCATAGTCGGCGGGGGTGACGATGATGGGGCGGCCGCTTTGCAGCGCGATCATGTCGGGATGCGGCGCGAAATGCTCGCGCCCCGCCTCCGCCGCGTGCGGCCCCATCACCACCACGTCATAGCAGCGCGCGAAGCTGGAGAGCTTGAAGTCGGCGTTGCCGCTGATGTCGAGAAACTCCGAGCGGTCGGGGGCGCCCTTTTCCGCCACGCGGGCGGTGAAGCGGTCGCGGATGGCGGTGACGATCTCCGCGTCGCGCTGCTTCAGCATGTCCATGATCTGCTTGGTCATCCAGGCGCCGTAGCGCCCCGCCATGGCGTTCTCGCCGTGCACGATCACGCCGGTCAGGTGCGCGCCGTATTTAATCGACATCTGCACCGCGAGATCCAGCGCGCCGTTCGACGCCTCCGTCTCGCTGCAGGCGACGAGAATGCTCTTGATGGCCATGGCGCGGCTCCCTGATGACGCCCGGTCTTTTAGAGCGCGCCGGGCGGCGCTTGTCGAGCCGCAGGGCGGGTCACGCAGGCAGGTCGCCCAGAAAATCGCCGATCAGCGCCGCCAGCGCGGCTGGCTGTTCGATGCAGGGCAGATGCCCGGCGCCGTCGATCACCGAAAAGCGGGCGCCGGGGATCAGCCGCGCCGTGGCCTCGACCAGCGCGGACGGCGTCGCGCCGTCCTCGGCGCCGACCACCGCCAGCGTTGGCGGCCGCAGCCGGGCGGTCGCCTCGGTCAGATCGGCGTCGCGGATCGCAGCGGAGCAGCCGACATAGCCCGAGACCGGCGTGCGCGTCAGCATGGCGCGCCACAGCGCAAGCTCCTCTGGGCGGTGTGCGTGGAACCGCGCCGAAAACCAGCGTTGCAGGATCGGGCCGGATATCGCGGCGATTCCGTCGCGCTCCACCGCCTCGATGCGCGCGTTCCACAGCGCGGCGTCGCCGATCTTGGCCGCCGTGTCGCACAGGATCAGCGCGCGGACGAGGTCGGGGCGGCGGGCGGCCAGCGTCTGCGCGATCATGCCGCCGATCGACAGGCCGCAGATCACCGCGCCGCGCACGCCCAGCCCGTCGAGCAGGCCGCCAAGCTCGTCGCCCAGATCGTCCATGCTCCAGCGGTGCGCGGGCGCCTCCGACAGGCCGTGGCCGCGCGTGTCGTAGCGGATCACGCGCCACCCTGCGGGCAGCAGCGGCAAAAGCCGGTCCCAGATGCGGAAATCGGTGCCAAGCGAGTTGGAGAAAACCAGCGCGGGCGCGTCCTGCGGCCCCTCGTCGCGGTAATGCAGCGTCACGCCGCCAACGACCATCGCCTGCATCGCGTCTTTCCCCCCTCATCGCCGCGCGCGGCGCTTGGGGCGTCGCGGCGCCGCGCGATCTGGTCGGAGTGAGAGGATTCGAACCTCCGGCCCCTGCCTCCCGAAGACAGTGCTCTACCAGGCTGAGCTACACTCCGACCGCGAGAGGCGTATAGCCGCGCCGCGCGGGCGGCGCAAGCGGCGTCGCGCGCCTTGACAGCGCCGGGCGCGGGCGGGATTGTCACACCGCTTTGGTCCCCGTCCGCCGGTTTGCGGGCGAGGTTAATAGGGAACACGGTGCGGCCCCGGTCAGGGCCAAAACCGCGGCTGCCCCCGCAACTGTAAGCGGCGAGCCCTCTCCTTCAAGCCACTGGCCCCGATTGCGGGCTGGGAAGGCGGAGCAAGGGCCGTGACCCGCGAGCCAGGAGACCTGCCAAGGCTACGGCGCCCACTTTCTGCGCGGGGCGCGCAGAGAGGCGGTCTTTCCGCAGCGGCGATCCGACAGTCGTCGTCTGCCCGGAGGGTCGCAAAACCCCCTGAGCGGCGTTCAACGCAGCGTCGTCCGGAGCGCAAGGCTCCGGCGCAATCGAGGGGATGCGCCATGCGCGTCAAGACCATAGCGGCCCAGGCCGCGCCTTTCCTGTTCATCGTCCCGGCGCAAGGGTTCGCCCAGCAGCCGCTGGCGCTGGACGAGATCATCGTCTCCGGCGGCCTGACGCCGGTGGACGCCCAGTCCTACGCCCGCGCCGTGACCGTGATCACCGCCGAGGATCTCAAGCGCCAGCAGACCCGCACCGTGGCCGACGCGCTGCGCCAGGTTCCCGGCGTCGCGGTCAGCCGCGGCGGCGGGCCGGGCGACCAGACCGCGATCCGCATCCGGGGATCGGAGAGCAACCATCTGCTGCTGCTGGTGGACGGCGTCGAGGTGGCCACCGGCGCCGACGCCTATGACTTCTCGCGCCTCACCGTCGGCGCCATCGAGCGCATCGAGGTGCTGCGCGGGCCGCAGTCGGCGCTCTACGGCGCGGGCGCCACGGCGGGGGTGATCAACGTCATCACCAGGGGCGGTCTGCGCAACGCGACCGCGTTCAGCGCCGAGGGCGTGGCCGGCACGGCGCCTTCGGGGTCGTTCACCGCGCTGGCGCAGGCCGGCACCGACCGCGCCGACATCGGCGTGTCGCTGTCGTGGCTCAATGACCAGGGCTGGGATTCGCAAAACGGCGGGATCGAGGACGACGGCGTGCGCAACGTCACCGTGAACGCCAAGGGCGCCGCCGATCTGGCGCCGTTCCTGCGGCTGCGCGGCACGGCGCGCTACACCGACCGGCGCGGCGAGTTCGACAGCGGCGCCGCGCAGACCGAAGGCGTGGTGGACGGGCGCGACCTGCTGCTGGGTCTGGCCGCCGATCTCGACACGCTGGGCGGCGCGCTGGTGCATACGCCCTCGGTCAGCTACGCCTCGCAGGAGAACGACACCGACGGCAGTTTTGGCCCCAGCAAGAACGACGACAGCACGCTGAAGGCGGCTTATCAGGCGGCCTACAGCTTCGGCCCCGACGGCGCGCACACGCTGGTCGGCGCGCTCCAGTTCAAGCGCGAGGAATTCGAGAACACCTTCGCCGGGGCGGACACCAAGCAGCGCGATCAGCTTGGCTATGTGCTCGACTATCGCGGCCAGCTGACCGAGGCGCTGTTCGTGCAGGGCGGTCTGCGCTATGACGACAACGACGAGTTCGACGACTTCACGGCGTGGTCGGCGTCGGCGTCCTACAGTTTCTTCGAGACGGGCACGCGGTTGCGGGCGTCGGCGGGCCGGGCGCAGACCAACCCGACGTTCTTCGAGCAGTTCGGCTTCATCCCCGGCCAGTTCACCGGCAACCCCGACCTCAAGCCCGAGCGCAACCTCGGCTTCGATGTCGGCGTCGATCAGACGTTCTGGGACGGGCGCGCCTCGGTGGGCGTGACCTTTTTCCGTGAGCGGCTGACCGATGAGATCGTCGATTTCGGCGCCACCGCGCGCAATCTGGACGGCGAGAGCGACCGGCAGGGCGTCGAGTTTTCGGCGAGCGTCGCGCCGCTGGCGGGGTTGACGCTGACGGCGAACTACACCTTTCTCGACGCGACCGACGCCAATGACCTGACCGAGATCCGCCGGCCAAAGCACAGCGGCGGCGTGTCGGTGGACTATCGCTTTCTCGGCGGCAAGGCGCGGGTGGGCGGCGACGTGAGCTATGTCGGCGACGCCGACGATCTGGACTTCAGCGCCTTTCCCGCGCAGCGCGTGACGCTGGACAGCCACATCGTGGTCAACCTCAATGCGGCCTATGAGCTGAGCGACACGGTGGAGGTGTTCGGGTCGGTGAACAACCTGTTCGA
>CAZRFB010000074.1:0-7780 GCA_964599185.1 uncultured Rhodobacterales bacterium
GACTTCGCGCGGTATCCGTAAGCGCGTGGCGGCCTATTCGGCCGCCACCGCCTGCCTTGCGTCGCGCAGCCAGCCCCACATCCGCAGCGGCGTCATCGGCATGTCCACATGGCGCACGCCGGCCTCCCACACCGCGTCCAGCGCGGCGTTGGTGACGGCGGCCAGCGCGCCCACGGTGCCCGCCTCGCCGCAGCCCTTCATGCCGATGGCGTTGGCGGTGGACGGCGTGCCCTCGTGGTGGAAATCCATCATCGGCGCGTCGTCGGCGCGCGGCATGGCGTAGTCCATGAGGCTGGCCGAGACCAGCTGACCGTTCTCGTCATAGACCACATGCTCGGTGATCGCCTGGCCGATACCCTGCACCACGCCGCCGTGAACCTGGCCGCGCGCCAGAATCGGGTTCATCAGCACGCCGAAATCATCGACCACGGTGTATTTCACCACCGCCACCACGCCGGTCTCGGGATCGACCTCGACCTCGGCGAAATGGGCGCCGTTGGGATAGGAGCGGCCCGGCACCACCGTCTCGCGCTCCTCGGCCAGCAGGTCCTGCCGACCCTTGGCGCGGGCGCGGGCGACCACCTCCATCACGCCCAGCGCGGTGTCGGTGCCCGCCACGCGGAACACGCCGTCGGCGAACTCGATGTCGCCGGGGCCGACTTCCAGCTCATCGCCCGCGAACGGCTTGATCCGCTCGACCCACGCATCCGCCGCGCCCCAGATCGAGGAGCCCTGCATCGTGACCGACCGCGACCCGCCGGTGCCGCCGCCCTTGGCGATGCGGTCGGTGTCGCCCTGCACCAGCCGGATCTTGTCGAACGGCACGCCGAGGCGGCCGTGCAGGAACTGCGCGAACACCGTCTCGTGGCCCTGACCGTTGGACTGGGTGCCGACGTAGAGATCGACGCCGCCATCGTCGGCGAATTCGATGCGCGTGGTCTCGTTCTGGTCGCCCAGAATCGACTCGATGTAATAGGCGAGCCCGAGGCCCCGCAGCTTGCCGGCCTTCGCGCTGGCGGCCTTGCGCGCGGAAAAGCCCGCCACGTCGGCCTCGATCAGCGCGCGGTCCAGCACCTTGTCGAAGTCGCCGACATCATAGGTCTCGCCGACGCAGGTGACGTAGGGAAATTTCGTGATCCAGTTCTTGCGCCGCAGCGCCAGCGGATCGACGCCCATCTGACGGGCCGCATAGTCCATCAGCCGCTCGATGGCGTAGATCGATTCGGGCCGCCCGGCGCCGCGATAGGCGTCAACCGGCGTGGTGTTGGTGAACACGCCCTTCACGTTCACGAAGAAGGTCTGCACGTCATAGACGCCGGTCAGCACTTTCGAGGCGATCACCGAAGGAATATAGACCGCGTAGGCCGACAGATACGCGCCCAGCCCCGCGATGGTGGAGAACCGCACCGCCAGCAGCCGGTGGTCGGCGTCGAAAGCGGCTTCGGCGCGGGTGACGTGGTCGCGGCCCATCACGTCGGAGGCCATGCCCTCAGAGCGCTCCGAGATCCACTTGACCGGGCGGCCCAGCGCCTTCGCGGCGTAGGCGAGCGCGATGTATTCGGGATAGTTGAAGGTCTTCATGCCGAAGCCGCCGCCCACGTCGGGGTGGGTGACGCGCACCTGTTCGGTCTTGAGGCCCAGCTTCTCCGCCACCTCGTCGCGGGTGCCCCAGGGGCCCTGACCGTTGCAGGCCAGATGCAGCCGTTCGCCGTCCCAGGTGGCGATGGCGCCGCGGGTCTCCATCGGGTTGGCGATGACGCGGTTGTTGATGAGATCGAGCGCGACGGTGTGCGCCGCGCCGGCGAACGCGGCGTCGGTCGCCGCGCGGTCGCCCATGCCCCAGTCCATGCACAGATTGCCCGGCGCTTCGTCATGGATCTGCGGCGCGCCTGCGTCCAGCGCGCCCGCCGTGTCGGTCACCACCGGCAGCTCGTCGTATTCCATCGCCACCAGCTCCGCCGCGTCGCGCGCCTCGGCCAGCGTCGCGGCGACCACCATCGCCACAGCCTCGCCGACATGGCGCACCCGGTCCGTCGCCAGAATCGGGCGCGCGGGACGGGCGGAGGTGGATCCGTCGAGGTTCTGCACGGTGCCGCCGTCCATGTCGTTGATCACGCCGTCCAGCGTGTCCGCCGTCAGCACCGCCAGCACGCCGGGCGCGGCGCGCGCCGCCTCCGTATCGATCGAGGCGATGGCCGCATGAGCGACGGTGGCGCGCACGAACACGGCGCGCGCTTCGCCGGCCTCGACGATGTCCTCGACATAGCGCCCGGCGCCGCGCAGGAAGCGCGCGTCCTCGACGCGGGTGACGGGCTGGCTGAGGCCGAATTTCGACATGGGAATTCCTCTTGGCGGGTTGGTCTGCGCAGCGGCGCACAAGTTAGGGCGCCTTTCGCGGATTGCGAAACCCCCTTGCGCGCGGTGCTTGTGACGATGCGCGCCCTTTTCGCCCCGCCGCAGTGTTGACAGAGTGACGCTCAGCGAAACGGGGGAGGATTCAATGGTCGAAGATGTGGTGATTCTGGACGGGGCGCGCACGCCCATCGGCACGTTCGGCGGCGCCCTTGCGGGCACGCCGCCCACCGAGAGCGCCGCGCATGTGGTGCGCCATGCGCTCAGCCGCAGCGGCGTCGAGGGCGCCCAGATCGGCACGGTGGTGTTCGGCAACGTCATCCATACCGAAGCGAAGGACATGTATCTCAGCCGCGTCGCGGCGGTGAATGGCGGCATTCCGGTCGAGACGCCGTGCCTGACGCTGAACCGGCTGTGCGGCTCGGGCGCGCAGGCCATCGTCTCCGCCGCGCAGCACCTGATGCTGGGCGACAACGACTTCGCCGTGGCGGGGGGCGCGGAGTCGATGTCGCGCAGCCCGCACAGCTGGCAGGTGGCGCGCGCGGGCCAGAAGATGGGCGACGCCAAGATGCTCGACATGATGATCGGCGCGCTGTCCGACCCGTTCGAGGGGGTGCACATGGGCGTGACGGCGGAAAATGTCGCCGCCGACCATCAGATCAGCCGCGCCGAGCAGGACGCCTTCGCGCTGGAGAGCCAGCGCCGCGCCGCCGCCGCCATCGCCGCAGGCAACTACAAAAGCCAGATCGCGCCGATCGAGGTGATGGTGCGCCGCGACAAGGTGATGTTCGACACCGACGAGCACCCCAAGCCCAACACCACCGCCGAGACGCTGGCGGGCCTGCGCCCGGCGTTCCGCAAGGACGGCACGGTGACCGCCGGCAACGCCTCGGGCATCAACGACGGCGCGGCGGCGGTGGTGCTGGCCACCGCCAAGGCCGCCGAGCGCGCCGGGCTGAAGCCCAAGGCGCGCCTCATGGGCTATGGCCACGCGGGCGTGCAGCCCGACCGCATGGGCATCGGCCCGATCCCCGCCGTCACCAACCTGCTGAAAAAACTGGGCATGACCGCCGACCAGTTCGACGTGATCGAGAGCAACGAGGCCTTCGCCGCGCAGGCCTGCGCGGTGAACAAGGGCCTCGGCTTCGACCCCGCCAGGGTGAACCCCAACGGCGGCGCCATCGCGCTCGGCCACCCCATCGGCGCCACCGGCGCGCTGCTGACGATCAAGGCGATGTATGAGCTTGAGCGCACCGGCGGGCGCTATGCGATCATCACCATGTGCATCGGCGGCGGGCAGGGCATCGCGCTGGCCATCGAGCGGCTTTGAGAAGGGCGGCGGTCAGGCGTCCAGAAACGCCTCCACCGCCGCCAGAAACGCCTCCGGCTTCTCGGCGTGCAGCCAGTGCCCGGCGCCCTCCACCGTTTCGATCCGCGCGGCGGGAAACCGGGCGCGGATCGCGCCGTGCATGGCGGGCGATACATAGTCCGAGGCGCCGCCGCGCAAGAACAGCGCCGGGCCTGCAAAGCTGTCGTGCGCGAAGCGCGCCGGAAAGCCCACCAGCCCGTCCATCCCCGCCGCCAGCGCCGCGATGTCGGGCCGCCAGCGCGCCGCGCCGCTCTCGATGGCGAGGTTCTGCGCCACGAAGGCGCGCAGCGCGAGGTTGGGAATGCTTGCCGCCAGCGCCCGGTCCGCCTCCGCCCGGCGCGTGATGGTGGACAGGTCCAGCGCCGCCATCGCCGCCAGCGTGTCGGCGTGGCTGTGGTCATAGGCGACTGGCGCTATGTCGGCGACAATCAGTTTCCGGACTCGCGCAGGGTGCTCCAGCGCCAGCGTCATCGCCGCCTTGCCGCCCATCGAGTGGCCCATAACATCCGCCCGGCCCCCGGCCTCGGCGGCGATGGTCCCGGCCAGATCGGCGGCCATCGCGGGGTAGGAGACATCGTCGCTCCACGGGCTGTCGCCATGGCCGCGCATGTCCACGACGATCACTTTGCGCCGCTTCGCCAGACGCTTGGCCAGCGCGCCCCAGTTGCGCCCCGCGCCCAGCAGGCCATGCGCGACCACCAGCGGCGCGTCGCCGCCTTCGCCCAGAGTTTCGCTCGCCAGACGCACGCCATTTCCTTTCGTTTCGCCCGTGCGAGAGGACCTTGAACCGGTTCAGATGGCAAGAGGATATGCTTGAGTGCGCGGTTTTTCTCGTTAAGGTTGACTGCGCGCGAAGCAAGTTCCGGCCGGAAAAGCCGACGGTCGCGCGGGGAAACGCTTTCAGGGGAGACTCTCGACATGGCGATGAAACATTGGCTCATGGCGGGCGCAGCGATGCTTGCGCCGCTGGCGGCCCAGGCGCAGCAGGCGACGCTGGAGAAGCTGGGCGCCTTTCAGAAGGTCGGCGAGGCGCAATTCACCTTTGTCGAGCAGGGCGGCGACCGTGCGGAATCGCTTCGCAACGTCCTGAAGAACATCACGCTGCCGGCGGGCTTCAGCATCGACCTCTACGCCATCGTGCCCGACGCGCGCCACATGGCGGTCAGCCCGATGGGCTTTGTCACCATCGTCGGCACCCGCAAGAACAAGGTCTGGGCGGTCACCGACCGCGACAAGGATCGCGTCGCCGATGAGGTCAAGGACTTCGCGCCCTCGCTGACCTTCGACATCCCCAACGGCCCGTGCTGGTCGCCGGACGGGATGCTCTACATCGTCGAGCGCAACCGCCTGCTGAAGTTCCCGGCGGCGGAGTTCTTCTACGATGGCGAAGACGTGGTGGCCGTGCCCATCGTCGCGCAGGGCGCGCTGATCCCGCCCGAGGAGGAGAGCTACAACCACACCGCCCGCGTCTGCGTGGTGGGGCCGGACGGCAAGCTCTACGTCTCGCTCGGCCAGCCGTTCAACGTGCAGCCGCCCGAGAAGGTCGAGATGTACAAGGAGCTGGGCATCGGCGGCATGATCCGGATGACCCAGGACGGCACGGATCGCGAGGTCTATACCGTCGGCATCCGCAACTCGGTGGGGCATGACTTCCACCCCGTCACCGGCGAGCTGTGGTTCAACGACAACCAGGTTGACGGCATGGGCGACGACATCCCGCCGGGCGAGCTGAACCATCAGACCGCGATGGGCCAGCACTTCGGCGCGCCCTATTACGGCGGCGGCCATGTCCGCACCGTCGAGTATGCGGGCGTCGAGCCGCCCGCCGACGTGGTGTTCCCGGCGGTTGAGACCGTCGCGCACGGCGCCGATCTCGGGATGCAGTTCTACACCGGCAACATGTTCCCCGAGAAATACCGCAACGCGATCTTCTCGGCGCAGCATGGCTCGTGGAACCGCACCACCCCGGTCGGCGCGCGGGTGATGGTCACCTTCATCGACGCCGATGGCGCCGCCAGCATGGAGCCGTTCGCCGAGGGCTGGATCGACCCCAACGGCGAGTATCTCGGCCGCCCGGTGGCGGTGGCGCAGATGCGCGACGGCTCGCTGCTGGTGTCGGACGATCTTGCGGGCGCGATCTATCGCATCTCGTATTCGGCGCCCTGATCCGCTGATCCCGCGTCGGCGCGACATCCGCGCCGACGCCCCCCGCCTGGAGAAAGACATGACCCCCATCGCCCGCGCCGCCCTTTTCCTTGGCGCGCTCGCCGTCTCCGCCCCGGCGCTCGCGGCGGGAGACCCCGTCGAAGGCAAGACCAAGGCCGGGATGTGCCGCATCTGCCACGGCATCGACGGCGTGGCGCGCAACCCTGAGGCGCCCAACATCGGCGGCGAGCATTTCGTCTATCTCCAGAACCAGTTGCGCAACTTCCGCTCCGGCAAGCGCACCCACGAGGTGATGAGCGTCATCGCGGAGGGGCTGAGCGACGAGGACATCGACGATCTGTCCGCGTGGTATTCCTCGATCAAGTTCAGCGTAACGGTTCCCGAGTGACCCCCGCGCCGGTCGCGCTGCTGACCGGCTTTGCGCCGTTCCGTCACTGGGCGGTCAACTCCAGCGGCGCGGCGGCGCGGATGCTTTCCGCCGCGCGCCCCGCGCTGGCTGCGCGCATCCTGCCCGTGGATCATCGCGAGGCCGGCGCCGCGCTCGACGCCGCGCTGGCGGCGGTCTCTCCCGACATCGCGCTGCTGACCGGCCTTGCCGATGAACCCTGCCTGCGGCTGGAGCGCGCAGCGCGGCGGCCTGTTCATGAAGGCGGGGCGGAGGACGGCGACGCGGCGGCGCTGCATGGCGTATGGCCCTGGGCCGCGGCGCTCGACGCGATCCGCGCGACCGGCGCGCCCGCGCGGCTGTCGCAGGACGCCGGGCGCTATGTCTGCGAGACCGTCTATTGGCGGGGGCTGAGCGCGCTGCGCCGCCCGCGTCTGGTCGCGTTTCTCCATGTTCCGCCCATCGGCCCCGACTGGCCTGCGGCGCGGATCGCGGCGGCGGTCGCTGCCTGTCTGGACGCCGCGCTCGGCGCCGCTCAGAACGCCTCCAGCCCCGCGAAGTCGATCGCTTCGAAATAGGCGATCTTGTCCTCGCGCGCGGCGGAGCCGGAAAGCTGCACCAGCGCGCGCCCGCCGACCAGCGCCATCACGCCGCCGTCGGGCGCCACGACATAGCGCTGCCGTCCGACGCGGCGCACCTCGCCCTGGCTCGCCATCATCGCCGGGTTGCCCAGCATGGCGCCCATGGTCGCCACCATCGGGTTGTCGGCCATGATCTGGATCTCGATGCTCTCGCCGCCGCGCGCGTAGGACGCCGAGGCGCTCAGCCCGCCGCCAAACAGCGCGGCGCCCGCCGCGCTGGCGTCGCCGTCGCTGCGCGTCCAGCCGTCGAGCGCCGGGGGCAGGAACGCCGTCAGCCCCGCCGCCTTTTTCTGGCCGAGCAGGGTGGCGGCGTAGTCGAGTTCCTCCTTGGCGCCCGCGATATCGCCCGCGCGATAGGCCTCCAGCCCCGCCGCGATGGCGCCCTCGATCTCGTCGGCGGCGGCGGCGGATGCGAGGCCTGCGGCGAGGCACAGGGCGACGACAAACTGTTTCAAAGCGCGGTTCCCCTCTTTCGCTTGATCGGTGGCGGCACGATAACGGCGCTCAAGCTTCGCCGCGAGGGAAAGTCCAGGATAATGACGACGTTTTTCGCCTTTGCAGGGGTTTCGCCCGCGATCTGGCTGATGGCGGCGGCGGCGGTGGCGCTGGGCGTGCTGACCCAGCGCGCCACCGGCGGCGCCTTTGGCATGGTGGTCGCGCCGCTGGTGGCGCTGATCGCGCCGCAGATGCTGCCGGGGGGCGTGCTGATGCTGAGTTTCACCGTCACGCTGCTCTCCACCCCGCGCGACCTGGGCGCCATCGCCTGGGCCGAGCTGATCCCGGCGAGCGGCGGGCGGCTGGCGGGCGCGATGGCGGCGGCGGGCGTGGTGGCGCTGGCCCCTGATCCGGGCGCGGTGGCGGTGCTGG
>CAZRFB010000075.1:0-9647 GCA_964599185.1 uncultured Rhodobacterales bacterium
GGCGGTGGAGCTGGCGACGCTGACCACGGTGCTGATGGTCGGCCTCTACCGCACGCCCGAGGCGCTGGAGGCGGCGTGGAAGTATTTCATCCTCGGCAGCGTCGGCATCGCGCTGGCGCTGTTCGGCACCATCCTCGTCTACATGGCGGCGCAGCCGGTGGTGGGCGAAGGCGGCGAGGCGATGGTGTGGACGACGCTGGTCGCCAACGCCGCCGCCTTCGACCCCGCGCTGCTGAACCTCGCCTTCGTGTTCCTGATCCTTGGCTACGGCACCAAGGTCGGCCTCGCGCCGCTGCACGCCTGGCTGCCCGACGCCCACGCCGAAGGCCCGACGCCGATCTCGGCGGTGCTGTCGGGGCTGCTGCTGAACGTGGCGCTCTACGCCGTGCTGCGCTTCAAGATCCTGCTCACCGCCAGTCCTGGCGCGCTGGCGCCGGGGCCGCTGATGGTGGTCATGGGGCTGACCTCGCTGATCTTCGCGGCGCTGATGCTGTATCGCCGCCGCGACATCAAGCGGATGTTCGCCTATTCCTCGATCGAGCACATGGGCATCATCGTGTTCGCCTTCGGCATGGGCGGGCCGCTCGCCAACTTCGCCGGGCTGGTGCACATGGTGATGCACAGCCTCACCAAATCGGCGATCTTCTACGCGGTCGGCCATATCGCGCAGGTCAAGGGCACCCAGCGCATCGCCGAGATCCGGGGGCTGACCGCCAGCCACCCGGTGCTGGGCTGGGGGCTGGTGGCGGGGGTGGTCGCCATCGCCGGCATGCCGCCGATGGGCGTGTTCATGAGCGAGTTTCTGGTGGTCAGCTCGACCTTCGCGCGCGAGCCGCTGCTGGCGATACCGCTGGTGCTGGGGCTGCTGCTGGCATTCGGCGCGCTGCTGCTGCGGGTGACGGGGCTGGCCTTTGGCGCGCCGCACGGCGGGATGGGCCGTGTCGAGGGCAGCCACCTGCCGATGTTCGCGCATCTGGCGCTGGTGTTCGTGGCCGGATTCTACCTGCCGCCGCCGCTGGTGGCGTGGTTCCGCCATGTCGCGGCGCTGCTGGGATGACGCGGGGGAGGAACGGCGGATGCCTGCGCTGAAGCAACTGCTGGACAGCGGGCGCGCGGTGGAGGGGAGCCGCCCCTGCCCGCGCGCGGTGGTCGCGGCGCCCGCGTGGCGTAACGCGGCGGGGCGGCTGGCGTCGGGGCGGCTGGCGCTGCTGGGGCTGTGGGGCGAGCCGGAGGCGGCGCACATGGCGTTGCGCGACACGCAGACCGGCGAGGTGGGGGTGATCTCGATTGCGTGCCCCGAGCGGCGCTATCCGTCGGTCAGTGAGCGCCATCCGCCCGCGCTGCGGCTGGAGCGGACGCTGCGCGACCTCTACGGCCTCACGCCCGAAGGCCTGCCCGACCCGCGCCCCTGGCTTGACCATGGCTGGGGCGGCGCGGCGGCCCCCGAACCCTATCCGTTCCTGCCGGTCGAGGGCGACTGCCTGCACCAGATCGCGGTGGGGCCGGTGCACGCGGGGATCATCGAGCCGGGCCACTTCCGCTTCACCGCCAGCGGCGAGACCGTGGTGCGGCTGGAGCAGCGGCTGGGCTATACCCACAAGGGCGTCGAGGCGCTGGCCGAGGGCGCGGAGATCGGCGCTGCGGCGCGGCTGGCGGGCCGGGTTTCGGGCGACAGCACGGTGGCCTATGCGCTGGCGTTCAGCCGCGCGGTCGAAGCGGCGCTGGGGGTGACGGCGCCGCCGCGCGCGGCATGGCTGCGCGGGCTGATGGCGGAGCTTGAGCGGCTGGCCAACCACGTCAGCGACATCGGCGCGATCTGCAACGACGCGGCGTTTCCGCTGCTGCACACGCACGGCGGCATCCTGCGCGAACAGACGCTGCGCGCCTGCGACGCGGCGTTCGGCCACCGCATGATGCGCGACTGCATCCGCCCCGGCGGGGTGGCGGCCGACCTCGCGCCCGACGGCGTCGCCGCGCTGCGCGCGCTGACGCGGTCGTTCGCGCAACGGTTCCCGGCGATGGTGCGCGTCTATGACGAGACGCCCTCGCTGCTCGACCGCACCACCGGCGCAGGCGTGCTGACGCCCGCGCTTGCGCGCCAGTATGCGGCAGGCGGGTATGTCGGCCGCGCTTCGGGGCGCGATTTCGACGCGCGGCTGGCGATGCCCTATGCGCCCTATGACGCGCTCAGCTTCACCGCGCCGACGCGCGAGGACGGCGACGTGCACGCGCGGATCTGGGTGCGCATTCTCGAAGTCGAACAGACGCTGGCGCTGATCGGCCAGATTCTCGACCGCCTGCCTGAAGGCCCGCTCAGCGAAGCCCTGCCCGCGCCGGACGCGCCCTGCGAGGGGCTGGCGGTGGTCGAGGGCTTTCGCGGCGACGTGCTGGCCTGGGTGCGCATCGACGCCGACGGGCGCGTGGCGCGGATGCACCTGCGCGATCCGTCGTGGTTTCAGTGGCCGCTGCTGGAGGCGGCGATCGAGAACAACATCGTCGCCGATTTTCCGTTGTGCAACAAGTCGTTCAACTGCTCCTACTCCGGCTGCGATCTGTAAGGGGAGACGCCCGTGCGCGCTTTGCTGCTTGAGGGACTGCTCCGCCGGCCGCTGACCGACGCGGCGCCCGCGCCCGGGGATGCGGCGCTGGAGGAGCTGGCGCAGACGCTGGGCCGGGCGGCGCGACGCAAGCTGGGGCGCAGCCTGTCGATCCGCGAGGTGGACGCAGGCTCGTGCAACGGCTGCGAGCTTGAGATCAACGCGCTGGGCGGCGCCTATTACGACATCGACCGCTTCGGCCTGCGCTTTGTCGCCTCGCCGCGCCACGCCGACGTGCTGATGGTGACCGGGCCGGTGACGCGGAACATGCGCGAGGCGTTGCTGCGCGTGCATGAGGCGACGCCCGATCCGAAATGGGTGGTGGCGGTGGGCGACTGCGCGCTGGACGGCGGCTGCTTCAAGGGCAGTCCGGCGATCTGCGGCGGCGTGGGCGCGGTGCTGCCGGTGGACCTGCACATCCCCGGCTGCCCGCCGCGCCCGGTTGAGATGATCAAGGGCCTGCTGGCGCTGATCGACCGCATGGCCTGATCGCGCCCGCCGGGCGAGAGGCGACGGCGGCCGCGGTCACGCCGCCGCGCCGCCCTCCTCCAGCAGCGCCGCCGCCGTCGCCTCGTCGGTGATCAGCGCCGAGGCGAGGCCGCCGGTGAGCGCGGCGCGCAGGGGAAGCGTCTTCTGCGGGCCGCAGCCGATCAGCACGGTCAGCCGCTGCGGCGGGATCTCCAGCGGCAGGCTGGCGATGCGCCGGCTCACCGCGCCCTCGACCAGGCGGCCTTGCGCGTCGAACGGCCAGCCGGTGATCTCCCCCACGGCGCCCGCCGTGACCAGTTCCGCGATGTCGGCGTCGGTCATGAATCCGTCGCGGTGGATCGGCGCGTTCCACGCGATTTCGCTGACGCCGAAAAAGCTGGCGCGGGCCTGCGCGCGCAACGCGTGCAGCACCGAGAAGGCGCGCTGGTTCTGGATCGCCGCGCGCTCGGCCTCCGTCTCGGCCATCACCGGCGCGGGCATCGGATAGCGCTGCGCGCCGACCTTGTCGCCCAGCCGCATCACCACGTCATAGGGGCTGGCGTGGCCGCCCGCCGCCATCGAGCCGACCAGCGAGACGATCTTGTGCTGCGGTCGGTCGAGCGTGTCCATCTCCTCCACCGCCGCGCGCATGGTGCGCCCGGTGCCGACGCAGATGACGGTGGGCGCCCTGGCCGACAGCGCGCGTTGCAGCCGCGCCGCCAGCGCGCCGGCCACCCCCGCCACCGAACCGGGCGCCGCCGGGTCGGTGGGCGCCACGTCGCAGAACGCCAGCGCGAATCGCCGCCTCAGCCGCTCCGCCAGCGCAAGGCCGGTCGCGAGCGGATGGTCCAGGCGAAACTTGATCAGCTTGTCGCTGACCGCCAGCGCCACCAGCCGCTGCACCGCCTGCCGCGACAGGTCAAGCTGGGCGGCGATCTCGTCCTGTGTGCGCCCGGCGATGAAATAGAGCCACGCGGCGCGCGCGGCGTCCTCTCGGCGCCTGTCCGCCAACGGGGTCTCGCTCTCCGCGTTCTGGCCGCGCATCGCCGCCGCTCCTTTCCGCCCGCGCCCGGCGCGGCTCCTTTCGTTGTAACGCAACAATCGGTCGCCGCAATGCGGGCGAACGCCCGCCTGAGGGGTGAATATCCCGCCTTGACGCATCAATGCTTGACAGACTCGCCGCAACATGCGAGCAAACGCTCAATACTAGGGCGAATGCCCGTAATCCAGGTGGAGGAAACACATGAGCCTTCTACGCACCGGCCTTGCCGTGGGCGCTTTGCTGGCGTCAACCGCGCTCGCCAGCGCGCAGACCGTGACCATCGCGACCGTGAACAACGGCGACATGATCCGGATGCAGAAGCTGACCGACGACTTCACCGCAAAACACCCCGGCATCACGCTTGAGTGGGTGACGCTGGAGGAGAACGTGCTGCGTCAGCGCGTCACCACCGACATCGCCACCAAGGGCGGCCAGTATGACGTGGTGACCATCGGCACCTATGAGGCGCCGATCTGGGCGAAGCAGGGCTGGCTGGCGCCGCTCGACGGCATGGCCGCCGATTATGACGTGGACGACATCCTGCCGCCGATCCGCGCCGGGCTGAGCGTGGATGGCAAGCTCTACGCCGCGCCATTCTACGGCGAGAGCTCGATGGTGATGTATCGCACCGACCTGATGGAGAAGGCCGGGCTGACCATGCCCGACGCGCCCACCTGGGCGTTCATCGCCGAGGCCGCCCGCGCGATGACCGACAAGGACGCCGGGATCTACGGCGTGTGCCTGCGCGGCAAGGCCGGCTGGGGCGAGAACGCGGCGTTCATCACCGCCACCGCCAATTCGTTCGGCGCCCGCTGGTTCGACATGGACTGGAAGCCGCAATTCGACAGCCCGCAGTGGCGCGAGACGCTGGACTTCTACATCACGCTGATGAACGAAGCCGGCCCTCCGGGCGCGTCGTCCAACGGCTTCAACGAGAACCTCGCGTTGTTCCAGACCGGCAAGTGCGGCATGTGGATCGACGCCACCGTGGCCGCCTCGTTCGTGACCAACCCTGCCGAGAGCACCGTCGCCGACAAGGTCGGCTTCGCGCTGGCGCCGGACACCGGGCTGGGCAAGCGCGCCAACTGGCTCTGGGCGTGGTCGCTGGCGATCCCCGCCAGCTCCGGCGACATCGACGCCGCCAAGACCTTCATCGGCTGGGCCACCGACAAGGCCTATCTGGAGCTGGTCGCCTCCAAGGAGGGCTGGGCCAACGTGCCGCCGGGCACGCGCACCTCGCTCTACCAGAACCCCGCCTATCTTGAGGCGGCCCCGTTCGCGCAGATGACGCTCGACTCGATCATGGCCGCCGATCCGACCAACCCGACGGTCGAACCTGTGCCTTACACCGGCATCCAGTTCGTCGCGATCCCCGAGTTCCAGGGGATGGCCACCGCCATCGGCCAGCAGTTCTCCGCCGCGCTCGCCGGGCAGACGACCGCCGAGCAGGCGCTGGCCAGCGCGCAGGCGCTCGCCACCCGCGAAATGACGCGCGGCGGCTACATCAAGTAGCCGCCAGCCCGCCCGCCCCGGCGACGGGGCGGGCGCGCCGCTTCGCCGACCCGCACCGATCCTTCGCCCGGCAAGGGAGGCCATCGCCATGGCGACGACCCACACACGCGCTGCGGCGCGGCTGATGCTTGCGCCCTCGGTGATCATGCTGCTGGCCTGGATGATCATCCCGCTCAGCATGACGCTCTACTTCTCGTTCCTGCGCTACAATCTGCTGATGCCGGGCATGGAGACCTGGGCGGGGATCGAGAACTACCAGTATTTCCTCACCGATCCGGCGTTCTTCGCCGCTCTTGGCAACACGCTGATGCTGGTGGGCGGGGTTCTGCTGATCACCATCGTCGGCGGCACGCTGATCGCGCTGCTGCTGGATCAGCCGATCTGGGGACAGGGCGTCGTGCGGCTGCTGGTGATCGCGCCGTTCTTCGTGATGCCCACCGTCTCGGCGCTGGTGTGGAAGAACATGCTGATGCACCCGGCCAACGGGCTGTTCGCGTGGATCGCGCAGACCTTCGGCTTTCAGGCGGTGGACTGGCTCGGCGCGATGCCGCTCTTGTCGATCATCCTGATCGTGGCGTGGCAATGGCTGCCGTTCGCGACGCTGATCATCCTGACCGCGCTGCAATCGCTGGATCAGGAGCAGAAGGAGGCCGCCGAGATGGACGGCGCCGGGCCGTTCGCGATCTTTCTCGCGATCACCCTGCCGCATCTGTCGCGCGCGCTGACGGTGGTGGTGCTGATCCAGACCATCTTTCTGCTGAGCGTATTCGCCGAGATCCTGGTGACCACCAACGGCGGGCCGGGCACGGCCAGCACCAACATCGCCTTCCTCGTCTATGCGCAGGCGCTGTTGCAGTTCGACGTCGGCACCGCGTCGGCGGGCGGCGTCGTCGCGGTGATCCTCGCCAACATCGTCGCGATCTTCCTGATCCGCATCGTCGGCAAGAACCTGGACAGGTGACATCATGGCCCGCGCAACAACCACCCGGCATCGCGTCGTCGTCACCGCAGCGGCGTGGACGGTCGGCTTCCTGCTGTTCTTTCCGATCCTGTGGACGTTCCTGACCAGCTTCAAGTCGGAGGCGACGGCGGTGCAGATCCCGCCCGCGTTCCTGTTCTTCGACTGGACGTGGGAGAACTATGTCGAGGTCAACGTGCGGTCGGATTACTTCCGCTTCGCGATGAACTCGGTGGTGATCGCGGTCGGCTCGGTGCTGCTGGGGCTGCTGATCGCCATTCCCGCCGCGTGGTCGATGGCCTTCGCGCCGACCAAGCGCACCAAGGACATCCTGATGTGGATGCTCTCCACCAAGATGCTGCCCCCCGTGGGCGTGCTGGTGCCGCTCTACCTGCTGTTTCGCGACTGGGGGTTGCTCGACACCCGCACCGGGCTGGTGGTGGTGATGATGCTGATCAACCTGCCGATCATCGTCTGGATGCTCTACACCTACTTCAAGGAGATCCCCGGCGAGATCCTTGAAGCTTCGCGCATGGACGGCGCCACGCTGGGCAAGGAGATCGTGTTCGTGCTGGCGCCGATGGCGGCGCCGGGCATCGCCTCCACCCTGCTGCTCAACGTGATCCTGGCGTGGAACGAGGCGTTCTGGACGCTGAACCTGACCGCCGCCAAGGCCGCGCCGCTGACCGCGTTCATCGCCTCCTACTCCAGCCCCGAGGGGCTGTTCTGGGCCAAGCTGTCCGCCGCCTCGATGATGGCCATCGCGCCGATCCTGGTGCTGGGCTGGTTCTCGCAAAAGCAACTGGTGCGCGGCCTGACCTTCGGCGCCGTGAAGTAAGGGAGCGATCCGATGGGAAGCATCACGCTGGAGAAGGTCGCCAAGAAGTTCGGCGACGTGGACGTGATCCACGGCGTGGATCTGGAGGTGAAGGAAGGCGAGTTCGTCGTGTTCGTCGGGCCCTCGGGCTGCGGCAAGTCCACCCTGCTGCGGCTGATCGCGGGGCTGGAGGACATCTCCGGCGGCACGCTGCGCATCGACGGCAAGGACGCGACCGGCCTGCCCCCCGCCAAGCGCGGGCTGGCGATGGTGTTCCAGTCCTACGCGCTCTATCCGCACATGAGCGTTTACAAGAATATCGCGTTCCCGCTGAAGATGGCGGGGATGGACAAGGCCGCCATCGACGCCAAGGTGCGCGCGGCGGCGAAGGTGCTGAACCTCACCGACTATCTCGACCGCCGGCCGGGGCAGCTTTCCGGCGGCCAGCGCCAGCGCGTCGCCATCGGCCGGGCCATCGTGCGCGAACCGGCGGCGTTCCTGTTCGACGAGCCGCTCAGCAACCTCGACGCCGCGCTGCGCGTGAACATGCGGCTGGAGATCAGCGAGCTGCACAACACGCTCAAGACCACGATGATCTACGTCACCCACGATCAGGTCGAGGCGATGACCATGGCCGACAAGATCGTGGTGCTGAGCGCGGGGCGTATCGAACAGGTCGGCTCACCGCTGGAGCTGTATAACCACCCGCGCAACCTGTTCGTGGCCGGTTTCATCGGCTCGCCGAAGATGAACCTGATCGAGGGGCCGCTGGCGGCGGCGAAGGACGCGAAAACCATTGGCGTGCGGCCCGAGCACATCCACCTGTCGCGGACCGAGGGCGACTGGACCGGCACGGTGCGCGTCGCCGAGCACCTCGGCTCCGACACCTTCCTGCATGTGCAGGTCGAGGGCGCCGGGCAGATCACGGCGCGGGCGCCGGGCGAGTTCACCGTGCGCCACGGCGATGCGGTGCGCCTGACGCCCGACCCCGCCCACCTCTATCGGTTCGACGCAGACGGGAACGCGATTCAATGAGCAGATTCGCAGACAAATCGGTGATGATCACCGGTGCCGCGCGCGGCATCGGCCGCACCTTCGCCGAGGCCTTCGCCGCCGAGGGCGCGACGGTCGCCATCGCGGACATCGACCTTGCGCGCGCCGAGGCGTCCGCCCGCGAGATCGGGCCGAAGGCTTACGCCGTGAAGCTGGACGTGACCGATCAGGCCTCGATCGACGCGGCGGTGGCGGCGGTGACGGCGCGCGCCGGGGGGCTGGACATCCTGATCAACAACGCCGCGCTGTTCGACGCCGCGCCCATCGTCGAGATCACCCGCGCCAGCTATGACAAGCTGTTCGCGGTCAACGTCGCGGGGTCGCTGTTCACGCTCCAGGCGGCGGCGAAGGCGATGATCGCGCAGGGGCGCGGCGGCAGGATCATCAACATGGCCAGCCAGGCCGGGCGGCGCGGCGAGCCGCTGGTGGCGGTCTATTGCGCCACCAAGGCGGCGATCATCAGCCTCACGCAATCGGCGGGGCTGGACCTGATAAAGCACCGCATCAACGTCAACGCCATCGCGCCGGGCGTGGTGGACGGCGAGCACTGGGACGGCGTGGACGCGCTGTTCGCGAAATACGAAAACCTCAAGCCCGGCGAGAAAAAGCGCATGGTCGGCGAAGCGGTGCCCTATGGCCGGATGGGCACGGCGCAGGATCTGGTCGGCATGGCGCTGTTTCTCGCCTCGCCCGAGGCCGAGTATATCGTGGCGCAGACCTACAACGTGGACGGCGGCAACTGGATGAGCTGACCGCCGGGAAAGGATGCGCGATGCCAACGGCGATCTTCTGGGACATGGACGGCACGCTGCTCGACAGCGAACCGCTGCACGAGGCGGCGCTGGTGGCGGCGCTGGAGGCGATGGGCATCGTCGCGCCGCCGGAGTTCCATTCCCTCGTGGTCGGCCGCGACGCGCGCGCGATCCATGGCTGGTGCGCCGAGCATCTGGGGCTGACGCTGGCGCTGGAGCCGTGGCTGCGGCTGAAATACCGCACCTACTTCGCCTCGCTGCACCGGTTGCAGCCGCGCGAGGGCGCGGTGGATCTGTTTCACGCGTTGCGCGCGGCGGGCGCGACGCAGGCGGTGGTGTCGAACTCCGACCGTCTGGTGGTGGCGGCCAATCTCGACGCGGCGGGCCTGAGCGCGCCCGCGCAACTCACCGTCAGCCGCAACGACGTGCGCCGGGGCAAGCCCGACCC
>CAZRFB010000076.1:0-2431 GCA_964599185.1 uncultured Rhodobacterales bacterium
GTGATCGCCTGCGCCGGGCAGATCGCCTCGCACAGCTTGCAGGCGATGCAGCGCTCCTCGCCGTTGGGATAGCGGCGCAGCGCATGCTCGCCGCGAAACCGGGGCGAGAGCGGCCCCTTCTCGTGCGGATAGTTCAGCGTCGCCTTCGGCTTGAAGAAATACTTCATCCCCAGCCGGAAGCCGCCGATGAAATCCGCGAGCAGGAAATAGCGCGCGGCCTTGTCGAACGGGATGCCCATGTCAGCCTCCAATCGCCCAGCGGGCATAGCCCGGCATGCCGAATTGCGCCAGCGTCGCCACGATCACCACCCAGCCCAGCGACATCGGCAGGAACACCTTCCAGCCCAGCCGCATCAACTGGTCATAGCGATAGCGCGGCACGATCGCCTTCACCATCGAGAACAGGAAGAAGAAGAACACCACCTTCAGGATGAACCACATCACCCCATCCGGCAGCCCCGGTATCGGCGACAGCCAGCCGCCGAAAAACAGGATCGAGATCAGCGCGCACATCATCACGATCGCCATGTATTCGCCGATCATGAACAGCAGATAAGGCGTGGAGCTGTATTCCACCTGATAGCCAGCGACCAGCTCGCTCTCCGCTTCGGGAAGGTCGAAGGGCGGGCGGTTGGTCTCGGCCAGCGCGCTGACGAAGAACAGCACCACCATCGGCAGGTGCGGCAGCCAGTACCACGACAGCAGACCATAGCGCCCGTCCTGCGCGCGCACGATGTCCGACAGGTTCAGCGATCCGGTCGAGATCAGCACGCCGACGATGATCAGCCCGATGGACACCTCATAGCTGACCATCTGCGCCGCCGAGCGCAGCCCGCCCAGGAACGGATATTTCGAGTTCGACGCCCAGCCGCCCATGATCACGCCATAGACGCCCAGGGAGCTGATCGCGAAGATATAGAGGATGCCGACGTTGAGATCGGACACCACCCAGCCGTCGGCGAACGGGATCACCACCCAGGCGATGGTCGCGAGCACGAAGCTGATCAGCGGCGCCAGCAGATACACCGTCTTGTCGGCGCCCGCCGGGATCACGACCTCCTTGAACACGAATTTCAGGAAGTCGGCGAAGCTCTGCAGCACGCCGAACGGCCCCACCACGTTCGGCCCGCGCCGCAGCTGCACCGCCGCCCACACCTTGCGGTCCATATAGAGCAGGAAGGCGAGGCTCAGCAGCAGGCTGACGGTCACCGCGAGGCATTGCGCGAGGATGATGGTGAACTGGCCGAGGTTGCCATCCCAGAAGGTCATGCGCTCACTCCGCCGCCATCGCATCCGCCCCGGCGCGCACGGCGGCGAGCCTCGACATCTCGGCCATCACCGCGCTGGCGCGCGCGATGGGGTTGGTCAGGTAGTAGTCGCGCACCGCGGAGACGTAGGCGCGGTCGCTCAGCGCAGCCGGCGCGCCCGGCGCCGCCGCCTCCACCGCCGCGATCTGGTCGATGCGCGCGAGATGCGGGTGCGCCTCGAACAGCGCCGCCCGCAGCTGCGCAAGGCTGTCGTAGGGCAGTTTTGCGCCGACCCGCTCCGACAGCGCGCGCAAAATCGCCCAGTCCTCGCGCGCCTCGCCCGGCGGGAACCCGGCGCGGAACGCCATCTGCGCGCGGCCTTCGGTGTTGACGAACAGGCCCTGCTGCTCGGTCCACGCGGCGCCGGGCAGCACCACGTCGGCGCGATGCGCGCCCCGGTCGCCGTGGCTGCCCTGATAGATCACGAACGGCCCCGCCGGAATGTCGATCTCGTCCACGCCCAGCGCATAGACCACCCCGGCGCCGTCCAGCGCCGCCGCCATGCCGCCTTCGGTGGCAAAGCCGATGTCCATGGCGCCCGCGCGGGACGCGGCGCTGTGCAGCGCCAGCATCCCCGCCTCGGCGCCGATCACGCGGCAGGCGGCCAGCACCGCCGCGCCGTCCGGCCCGATCAAGGCGCCCTGCCCCACGATCACCAGCGCCTGCACGCCTTCATCCAGCGCCTTGCGCAGCGCCGCGCCGCCCGCGCCGAGGCGCTGGTGCGGATAGGTGAGGTCCATCGCCTCGCCGATCACCGAGATCTCGGCGCCGTTCGCCCACGCCTTGCGCAGCCGCGCGTTCAGCACCGGCGCCTCGCGGCGCGGGTTGGTCCCCACCAGCAGGATCGCGCGCGCCGTATCAATATCCCCGATACGCGCCGTGCCGACATAGCCCGCGCGGTCGCCGATCGGCAGCGCGGCGCCGTCGGTGCGACATTCCACCGTGCCGCCAAGGCTTTCGGTCATCTGCTTCAGCGCGAACAGCGCCTCGACCGGCGCCAGATCGCCCGCCAGCGCCGCCAGCCTGGCGCCCTTGATCGCGGCGGCGCAGGCGGCGAACGCCTCCGCCCAGCTCGCCGCGCGCAGCTTGCCGTTCTCGCGCACATAGGGGCGGTCGAGCCGCTG
>CAZRFB010000077.1:0-5835 GCA_964599185.1 uncultured Rhodobacterales bacterium
GCGCTCGACGGCGGCGCGGCGCCGGTAGCTCTCGACGTTGAGCTCGAGGATCGTCGCGTGGTGGACGAGGCGGTCGACGGCGGCCAGCGTCATGGCCGGGTCGGGGAAGATCCTGTTCCACTCGCCGAAGGGCTGGTTGGCTGTGATGAGGGTGGACCGCCGTTCGTAGCGGGCGCTGATGAGCTCGAACAGCACGCTGGTCTCGGCCTGGTCCTTGGTGACGTAGGCCAGGTCGTCGAGGCGGAGGAGGACAAGCGGGCCTTCCGGTGGAAGGACCGCCCGACGACGGCAGGTGGTATTTGTCGAGCTTGGCGATGGCGGATTCCAGCGCGAGTTCGCGGCGGGCGACCTGGAGGCGCTGGACGAGGTCGGTGGTGCGGGTGAACATCACGCGCCAGCCATTCTCGATGAGCCCGAGGCCGATGGCGGCGGCCAGATGGCTCTTGCCGCCACCTGGCGGGCCGAACACGAGCAAGTTGTCGCCCTTCTCGAGCCAGCTGTCACCGGCGACCAGCGCCATGATCTGGGCCTTGGAGACCATCGGGACGGCGTCGAAGTCGAAGCTGTCGAGGCTCTTGCCGGGCGGCAGGCGCGCCTCGGTGAGATGGCGTTCGATGCGGCGTCGCTCCCGCTCGGCAAGTTCGTGCTCGGCGAGGGTGACGAGGAACCTGGCGGCGGGCCAGCCCTCCTTGTCGGCACGTTCGGCGAAGCGGGACCAGATGTGCTTGATGGCTGGCAGGCGCAACTCGTTGAGCAGAAGGCTCAGGCGGGCCTCGTCGACGGGATCGGTGGCGGTCATGCTGGCGCCCCCTCTTCTGCGGGCGCGGCGGTCAGGACGTCGTAGGCGCTGAGCGGGGTCAGCGTGACAGTGACCTGCGGCAGGGCCTCGGGGTCCGGTGCGAAGCGGGCGCGCAGATCGGCGAGCACGGGGATGGCGCCCGCGTCGAGACTGGCGTCGATCAGGGCGGCGAGATCGGCCCTCCGGGCTTTCTGCGCCCTTCATTCGATCCACCGGATCGAATGATCGCCTCTGGCGACCGGGCTCGAAACCTCGCAGCCTCGCTCATGGGCGATCGCCAGCGCGCCGACGACAAGCTTGCAGGCGGCGCGCTCCGGCAGGGCCTCCATCGCGGCGTCATAGAGCCGGCGATAAGCGTCGCGCGGGAAGAGCTGGTCGCGGTAGACCAGCCCCGGCAGCGCGCCGGGTTTGGCCCTGAGCGAATGGATGACGTGGCGATAGTCGACGACATGGCCGCGGCGGTTGTCGCCATAGCCGCGCCCGCGCGGCAGGGTCGTCAGATGCGTGCCGCCGAGGAAGACCTCGATCCGGTCGTCGTGGATACGCACCTTCAGCCGGTGGCCGATGAGGCGCGAGGGCACGGTGTAGAAGACCCGGCGGAGCATGAAGCCGCCGGAGGACGTCACCGTGACCATCGCCTCCTCGCCGTCCTCGGCGCGCCGTTTCGGCAGGGGGCGCAGGACGGCGCGCTCGACGTCGATGCGCTTGCGGTTGCGAGCGTTGCGGCGGCCGACCAGCGCGTCGATGAAGGCGCGATAGTCGGCGATGGTGTCGAAGTCGCGCGAGCCGCGCAGCAGGAGCGCGTCCCTGATCGCGCTCTTGAGATGGCCGTGCGGTGACTCGATCGCGCCATTCTCGTGCGCGACGCCGCGATTGTTGCGGCTGGCGACCATGCCATAGTGGCCGCACAGCGCATCGTAGCGGGTGGTCCAGTCCTCCTCGACTTCCGGTTCGAGGTTGCGGAACGGCGAGGAGGGTCAGCCGAAGGTCCAGTGGACCTTCGGCCCGACGAGCGACAGGCTGTCGGTGCGGTGCTCTTCGGGTACGCCGCCGAGGGTCCAGAGCGCATCCTGAAGGCCGACGGCGAGCGCGACGAAGCTCTCGCCCCGCAGGACGACATGGCCGTGCTCGAAGCCGCTGAAGACGAGCCGGAAATGGTAGAGCCGGTGCGGCAGCGGCTCTCCGGCGATGGTGACGCCGAGCCCGGACAGGTCGGTGAAGTCCGACAGGCCCATCCGGCCCGGCTCGTGGAGCTGGCGGAAGATCACCTCGCGCTCCGCGCCGTGCAGCGCGCGCCACTGGCGGATGCGCCGCTCGAGCGTACGCCGGATCCCGGGCCCGAGGTCGGGATGTCGGCGCAGCAGTTCCTCCAGAATGGCGACCGGCCTCAGGCCGGGGCTCGCCTTCAGCATCGGCACGACGTCGGCGGCGAACACATCGGCCAGAGGGTCTGGGCGCCGCCGCTCACGCGGCGTGCGCTTCTCCGACGGCAGTCTCGGATCCTGCGCCGTGCGATAGCCGGTTGCGGTGCTGAACCCGGCGCGGGCGGCGGCGACAGGCGTGGGGTCGGTCGATCGGTGCTTCATGAAGAGCCTCATCTGATGATCGGTCACATGGCGGCCGGGCACGGGCGCTCCTCCGAAACAGAGAAAGCACCCGCATACCCCAACCGGCCGCGATCACCCCGGCGCGCCCGACCCAGCGGGTCGTTGGGCGCGTCGGCGCCGGTGGCGGACCTGCGGTCGGGCTACGCCCTCCCTTCGGTCCGCCACCGGCGCCGATCTCTCATCCTGATTGTCGCGCCCGTCGCATCCTGATTGTCGCGCCGCAATGCGGCCGTTCCGCTGCTCCATTACATTCGGGTTGTACGGAATTTCGAGGTGGATCATCAGATGGCAATGGTTCTGGAGATCGATACCCTCGGAGGCAGCATCGGTCGCTAGCAGAATTCTCACTGGGGAGTCCGAGGGGTTGGCCTGGAACGCAGCTTTAACGGCCTCGCGTTCCTTCGGGTCCATGCCGCCATAGATCAGAGCCAGTCGCTCTGCCCCGAAACCTTGGGCCGCGAGGATCTCCTGCATCCACTGCTGTGTGGCACGGTACTCGGTGAACAGGATCACCCGCTCGTTCGTCCACCTGTCACCGTCCTTCAAGTGTTTGGCCAGCCAGTCCAGCACGGCGGTAGCCTTGGCATCCGTTCGACGGGCCGCTTGTTGGGCCCATGAGCGCAGCCGGTCGAGCATGCGACGTTGTTCGTCGGTTGGTGGTCGAACGTGTTTGCCGGCTTCCTCGATCGCTTCGGCCTCAGCGGCGTCCCGCTGGGCGTCGTCCGCGTAGTCTTCCTCCGTCTTCGCTATCGCCCGTCGGAGGATCCGGTCATCGAATTTCTTCTGGCTGCGCTCGCTGGGCGCCCGTCCTTCGATCGTTGCGATATGCCGCTCCAGTGTGGCTGCGAACGCCGCAGGGGACGATGATAGGCGCTTGCGCAGCAATTGGTGCACGAAGTGATCGACGGCCCGTCCTCCATCGGCACCGCTTTCGCGGCTCTTGATGTATGCTTCCAGCTGCCGCCGGGCATCCCTCTCGTCTTCGCTATACTCCACCGGCAGCGCTTCGAGCCGCCGCTCGGGGTAAATGCGCTTGCCATTCGCATCGACCAGATCGCTCTTCAGCCGACGGACCATCACCCGGGCGAGTTGGGGATCACTTGGGAGGACGTTTCTCGCGAACCGCTGATCATCGAGGAGTTCGAGGAGCGCGGTGAAGGATTCGGTGTAACCATCGTGCGGCGTGGCGGTGAGAAACAGCTTGTGCTGGAAATGTGGTGCGGCCAGACGAACCAGCCGTGTCCTGAGGCTTTCGACAGCATAGCGGCCGACGGTCGGGGCAACATTGTGAGCCTCGTCGATTATCAGCAGGTCGAACTTCCTGGGATGGCTGACGTGCGGGGGCAATGCGTCCCGCAGAAGGCGCAAGCCTTCACCCTGCTTGGCCCAGTCCATCGACGTTATGAGACGGGGAAAAGACGTCCACGGATTGGCATGCAGGCCTCGCTCGCGGCGCAGACGCTTGACGTATTCCGTATCGACGATCCGGAACTCCAGTCCGAACTTCTCCTGCATCTCGACGCGCCACTTTTCCTGCAACGAGGCCGGGCAAAGCACGAGAACGGTGCGGGCGCGATGTCGCAGCAGCATCTCTTGAACGACGAGTCCGGCCTCGATGGTTTTCCCGAGGCCGACGTCGTCGGCGATCAGCAGATTAGTGCGCGCCATGTCGATCGCGCGCACGAGCGGATCCAGCTGGTAGTCCTCGATGCTGACGCCGCTGCGGAATGGCGCCTGCAGATAGCCGCGATCCGCGTTCGTCGCAGCGCCCCAAACCACTGCATCAAGGAAGGCTTGAAGCGTTGAGGGGTCGTCCAGACCGGTCATGCGCGGCAGTCCGGCCCGCTCGATCACATGCGCCCCGGGCTCCAGTTCCCAGAGAACTTCGATCTCTTCACCCAGCGCATCCTCGTCGATTGACGCCAGCCGGACGAGATGCCGCTTGGGCAGTCCGGGGGCAACCGAACCGCCATCTACCTCGGAGACGATCCATTGGCGGCGGCGAGCCTCGACCAGCTGGCCAGGCTCAGGCGCAGTGGCGTGGGCGACATTGGCCACCATTTCATCCGCGGTCATCGACATAGATGGCCCCCATTCTTCTTGCGCGCGTCGACGAGTTCGGCGATGCGGTTCGCGGCTTCGCGGGCGTCTTCGTGTTCCCAGATCCGGACCGTCTTCCAACTCAGGGCGGTCAGCCGCTGATCGGTATCGGCGTCCCTGGATCGATTGGTTTCGATCTTTTCCCGCCAGAAATCGGCATTGCTCTTCGGCCAGGAAGCGTGCTGGGGACACCCGTGCCAGAAGCATCCGTCGACGAACACTGCCAGCCTCGCGCTGGGGAAAACGATATCGGCGACGCGTCTGGGCTTCGTCAGCAGCGGAACGTGGAGGCGGTAGCGGAGGCCCTTGCCATGCAGAACCCTGCGGAGGTCGATTTCCGCTTGCGTGCCCTTCTGGCGCACGAGGGCCATGCGACGACTGGCGTCATGCGACGAGGGACTTACGCGCGTCATCCGCGACGGCTCCCTTCTTCTTTCTTTTCGTCTTCTCGGCTTCAATTCCGAGATGAGCTGCGATGCTCTGGCCGATTATCTCGCCGAGCGTGACCGGCACCGCGTTCCCGATCATCCGTCCCAAAGCCTTGAAATGAACGCGAGCCCCTTGGGGAATGAAGGAATAGGACTTGGGGAAGCCTTGCAGAATTGCCCCTTCTCGCAGGGAAATGGCCCGATCCTGTTCAGGGTGTCCGAACCGGCCGTTTCCGAAGCCATAGTACTGGGTGGTCAAGGTCGGCGCGGGCTCGTCCCAGACCATCCGGCCATAAACGCCCGGATACGTATGGCCAGTCTCACGCCGATGACAGTCCGCAACGAGATGCTTTGGCCAGTCCCGCCATGTACCGCCCGGGCGGGAGGCACGAATTCTTTCGAGGTTCAGGTCGGAGAGCTTGGACGCGGCATGCAGCGGATCCTTCGGATGGGCCCCACCCTGAGCGATCGGCGCGAGCTTGCCGATCGCTGCGCGAACGGTCGTCGGGCGACCATGCGTCCGGGCGACCAGTTCGATGGGACCCAGACGGGAGGCGAGCAGGACCATTCGTCGCCGATTTTGCGGCAACCCGTACAAGGAGCAATCAACCACGCCGTGGTGGATATGGTATCCCATTTTCTGCAGCGTCTCGATGAAGTCGTCGAACACCGCGTGCTTGGCCACCGACGGAACATTCTCCATCGTGACCAGATCGGGACGCGTCGATTTGATCAGGCGGCCAAACTGATAGAGCAAGCCCCAACGGGGGCTTCCGACGACGTCATAACGCTGGGCATAGGTCGAGAACGGCTGACAAGGGGCGCAACCGGCGAGCACCCGGATTTTGGCATCACCGAACATTTCGTTGAGGCGCTTGGGAGCGAGGCGCCCAACGTCTTC
>CAZRFB010000078.1:0-2175 GCA_964599185.1 uncultured Rhodobacterales bacterium
GTTCGGCTACACCGGCTGGACCATGAAGCCGCTGGAGGCCGAAGAAGAAGCGGTCGCCGCCCGCGCCTGACCGCGTGCGACCCCGAGCCCGTCGCGTCACGCGGCGGGCTTTTCCGCCGTCAGCAGATAGTTCACCGACAGATCGCGCGCGCTGAGCCGGAAGTCGCCGCTGAACGGGCTGAAAACCATGCCCGTGCGGTCCACCGGCGACAGCCCGGCGCGCGCGGCGGCGGCGGACAGCGCGTCGGGCGTGACGAAGCGCCGCCAGTCATGGGTGCCGCGCGGCAGCCAGCGCAGCACATATTCCGCGCCGACGATGGCGGCGGCGAAGCTGGCCGCCGTGCGGTTCAGCGTCGAGAGGATCACCAGCCCGCCGGGCCGCGCCAGCGCCGCCAGCGCGTCGAGAAAGGCGCCGACATCGGCGACATGCTCGACGATCTCCAGCGCCAGCACCACGTCGAACCGCGCGCCCGAGGCCGCCAGCGCCTCCGCCGTCTCGGCGCGATAGTCGATCTCCAGCCCCTGCCCCGCCGCGTGCAGCCGCGCCGCGTCAACCGTCGCGCCTGAGGCGTCGAGGCCGGTCACGCGCGCGCCCAGCCGCGCCATCGGCTCGGCCACCAGCCCGCCGCCGCAGCCGACATCCACCAGCGACAGCCCATCGAACGGCGCGGGCGCGCGGCGGTCGCGCCCGAATTGCGCGGCGATCTGGTCGCAGATATAGTCGAGCCGGCAGGGGTTGAGCCGGTGCAACGGCGCAGCCTCGCCCCTGGGATCCCACCACGCGGCGGCCATCGCCTCGAACTTTGCGACCTCGGCCGCGTCGATCGTGCTTGTGGTCATGGCGTCCCCGGTGGTTCACTGTTTCGCGCGCGGGCTTTTCCGCGTCGTCGCCCTGTGACATAGACCGAAGATATGGAAAGCGCGAGCCAAGGACGCGAGATGACGCCGGCCCGCCGGGCGCTGTATCCGGCGATCGAGCCGTTCAACCGTTTCCGGCTGACCGTGCCGGGCGGGCACGATCTCTATGTCGAGGAATGCGGCGCGCGCGGCGCGCGGCCGGTGGTGGTGCTGCACGGCGGCCCCGGCGGCGGCTGTTCGCCGGGGATGCGGCGCTATTTCGACCCCGCCGCGTGGCATGTGATCCTGTTCGACCAGCGCGGCTGCGCCCGCTCCCGCCCGCACGCCAGCGTCGAGCGCAACACCACCTGGGATCTGGTCGAGGACATCGAGGCGATCCGGCGGCGGCTGGGGATCGAGCGCTGGACGGTGTTCGGCGGCTCATGGGGCGCGACGCTGGCGCTGCTCTACGCGCAGGCGCACCCGCGCCGCGTGACCGAACTGATCCTGCGCGGCGTGTTCCTGATGACCGAGCGTGAGCTCGACTGGTTCTATCGCGGCGGCGCGGCGCAGTTCTTCCCCGACCTGTGGGAGGACTTCATCGCGCCGATCCCTGCGGATGAGCGCGGCGATCTGATCGGCGCCTACCACAAGCGGCTGATGTCGGGCGATCTGGCGCAGCAGACCGACTATGCCCGCGCCTGGGCGCGGTGGGAGGGGGCGACGGCGACGCTGCGCACCGACCCCGCCAACCGCCCCGGCTTCACCGACGCCGCCTATGCGCGCGCCTTCAGCCGTATCGAGTGCCATTACTTCTTCAATCGGGGCTTTTTGCGCAGCGACGACCAGATCCTGGCGGAGGTGGCGCGCATCCGGCACATCCCCGGCGTGATCGTGCAGGGCCGCTATGACATGGTGTGCCCGCCGCAATCGGCCTACGCGCTGCATCGCGCGTGGCCCGCGTCGCAGCTGCGCATGGTCGGCGACGCGGGCCACGCGCTCAGCGAGCCGGGGATCACGGCGGAGCTGCTGGCCGCGACCGACGCGCTGCGCGGGGCGGAGCCGGGCGCGCCCGCCGCGCGATAGCAGCCCCCCTTGCGCTGCCTCCGGCGGCAACTTATCGTCCGTTCACCAAGAAAAAGCCGTCCCGTCGGGGCGGCTTCGTTTACTTTTGCCGCACGCGTCCGCGTCGCGCCACTGCAAGGAGCCCGCCTCGTGGAAAAGGTTCCCATGACCGCCGCCGGCTATGCCGGTCTCGACGCCGAACTGAAAAAGCTGAAATCCGTGGAGCGCCCGGCGATCATCCAGGCGATCGCGGAGGCGCGCGAGCACGGCGAC
>CAZRFB010000079.1:0-3129 GCA_964599185.1 uncultured Rhodobacterales bacterium
AGCACGGTGGAGTATGCGCTGGAGAAGTAGCGGAAGCGGACATGATCGGCCCGCGCCGGTCCCTTCATCCCTCGTGACGCGGCAGGCCGCGCGCCTGGTGGGGGCGGGCGACGTCGGTCAGCGTCACCTCCAGCGCCTCGACCGAGATCGCGATGTCGCCGCCGCCCGACAGCGCCAGTCGCACCACGCCCGCGCCGTCTTCGCTCGACTCGAACGCAAGGTGCAGCAGATTATAGACCGTCGCGGGCGCGTCCAGCGCCACGCCGCGCGCGCGCACGGCCAGCACGTGCTCGACGCTCAGCGTCGCGCGCACCCGCTCGAACGGGCGGCGGGCGCGTTCGGCGGCGGCGGCGTCCTCCCAGCGGAAGCGGTTGATCAGCGCGACGAAGCGGCGCTTTTTGCCCAGCCACGCCGCCTCGCCCACCGTGCCCACCGCGTCCTGCGCCAGGGCCGCGAGCACCGCCAGATCCTCCGGCGTCTCGGCCAGCAGGCGCAGCGGCTTCTCCGCGTCCTCGAAGCGCGCGTCTGCGTCGTGTTTCGCGCTCATCGCCCTATCCCCTGATGCGCTGGATGCGCGCGCCGCAGGCGGCGAGCTTTGCCTCCAGCCGCTCATAGCCGCGGTCGAGGTGATAGACGCGGCTGACCACGGTCTCGCCCTCCGCCGCCAGCGCCGCCAGGATCAGCCCCGCCGAGGCCCGCAGGTCCGACGCCATCACCGGCGCGCCGCGCAGGGGGGTGCGCCCGCGCACCCGCGCCTCGCCGCCGTGCACGGTCACGTCGGCGCCCATGCGCGCCAGTTCGGGGACGTGCATGAAGCGATTCTCGAAGATGGTCTCATGGATCACGCTGTCGCCCTCGGCCTGGGTCATCAGCGACATCATCTGCGCCTGAAGGTCGGTGGGAAAGCCCGGATAGGGCGCGGTGTCGATGCGGATCGGGCGGAGCGCGCCGTCGCGGCGGCTGACGCGCAGGCCGCGAGGCGTGTCCTCGACGCTGACATCCGCCGCCTCCAGCGTGTCGATCAGCGCCGTGACCAGCGCCCGCTCGCCGCCGATCAGCTCAACCGCGCCGCCCGCGATCGCCGGGGCGATCATGTAGGTGCCCAGCTCGATGCGGTCGGCGATCACGCGGTGGGTGGCGCCGTGCAGGCCGTCCACGCCCTCGATGGTGATCGTCTCCGTGCCCTCGCCCTCGATGCGGGCGCCCATGGCGCGCAGGCAGCGGGCCAGATCGACGATCTCCGGCTCGCGCGCCGCGTTCGCCAGCGTCGTCACCCCCTTCGCCAGCGTGGCGGCCATCAGCAGGTTCTCGGTGGCGCCGACCGAGACGAAGGGAAAGTCGATGCGCGCGCCCTTCAGCCCCCCCGGCGCCTCGGCGTGGACATAGCCCTCGCGCAGCGCCAGCGTCGCGCCCATCTTCTCGAAGCCGCTGAGGTGCAGGTCCACCGGCCGCGCGCCAATGGCGCAGCCGCCGGGCAGCGACACCACCGCCGCGCCCTCGCGCGCCAGCAGCGGCCCCAGCACCAGGATCGAGGCGCGCATCTTGCGCACGATGTCGTAATGCGCGGTGCGGTTGGCGATGCGTTCCGCCGCGATGGCCAGCGCGCGGCCCTCGCGAAGGCTCGCGATCTCGCAGCCGAGGCTCTCCAGCAGCGCGCGCATGGTGGCGATGTCGGCCAGACGCGGACAGTTGGTCAGCGTCAGCGGCTCCTCGGTCAGCAGGGCGGCGGGCATCAGCGCAAGGCAGGCGTTCTTGGCGCC
This sequence comes from uncultured Rhodobacterales bacterium, assembly GCA_964599185.1. GTDB lineage: Bacteria > Pseudomonadota > Alphaproteobacteria > Rhodobacterales > Rhodobacteraceae > Rubrimonas. Next base: position 1,761 of record CAZRFB010000079.1, read on the forward strand.
GCCGATCTCGATCTCGCCGCTCAGGGCCGCGCCGCCGGTGATGGCTATGCTGTCCATGGTGTCTCCGGGCGCGTGTCGGGGCGCGTGTCGGGGCGCGGCTCTGGGCGCGGCTCTGGGGGCGTGTCGGGGCGCGACAAAGCGGCGCCCGCCGCCGGGTCGGTCATCGCGGCGTCCGCCGCGTCGTCCGCCTGCGGCGCGCGGCGCGCGCGCCCCTGCGCCTTGCGGCGGCGCAGGTTGGCGCGCAGCGCCTCGGCGAGGCGGCGCGCGCGGGCGGCGGCTGGCGTTTCTTCGCTCATGGCGTCACTGTCTATCGCCGGGCGGCGGCGGCGTCCATCCGCCGGGCCGGTTGCGCGGCCCGCGCCGCCGCGCTAGCACCGCGAGACACCCCAGCCCCGGAGCGCGCATGACAACCTGGACCGCCTTCACCACCGCGCCCGACCGCGCCCGCGCCGAGGCGCTGGGCGTCGCCGTCGAAGAGCTGCGCCCCGCGCCGGTGGGCGTGGGCGTCAGCGAGATCGAGGACGGATCGGAGCGCTGGGAGGTCGGCGGCTATTTCGACGCGCGCCCCGACGATCTGGGGCTGACGCTGCTGGCGGCGGCCTATGGCGCGGCGCCCTTCGCGGTGTCGCGGCTGCCCGCGCGCGATTGGGTGGCGCATGTGCGGCGCGAACTGTCGCCGGTCCACGCCGGGCGCTTCGTGGTCCATGGCGCGCATGACCCCGAAGCCGCGCCCGCGCCGCTGATCGGGCTGAAGATCGAGGCGGCGATGGCGTTCGGCACCGGCCACCACGCCACCACCCAGGGCTGTCTCATGGCGCTGCAGGCCCACGCCCGCCGGGCGCCGAGGCCGCGTCTGGCGGCCGACATCGGCTGCGGCACCGGGGTTCTGGCGATGGCGGCGGCGAAGCTGTGGAAGGCGCAGGCGCTGGCGTCCGACATCGACCCGGTGGCCACGGCGACGGCGCGGGCCAATCTCGCCGTCAACGGCGTCGCGCCGCTGGTGCGCGTGGTGACCGCGCCGGGGTTCCACCACCCCGCCCTGCGCGCCCGGCCCTTCGACCTGATCTGCGCCAACATCCTCGCCCGGCCCCTGAAGCGGCTGGCGGGCGACATGATGGCGCGCCTGCGCCCCGGCGGCGCGCTGGTGCTGTCAGGGATATTGACGCGGCAGGCGCCGGGGGTCGAGGCGGTCTATCGCGCGCACGGTTTTCGGCGCGCGGCCCTTTTGCGTATCGGCGAATGGACCACGCTGACGCTGACGCGCCCGGCCTGAGCGGGCGGCCCGAGCGCCCGGCCCGAGCGGCGGCTCAGCCCCGCCGCGCCGCCAGCGTTCGCGCGATGGCGGCCAGGTCGGCGCGCGCGCCTGCGG
>CAZRFB010000080.1:0-2390 GCA_964599185.1 uncultured Rhodobacterales bacterium
CGGCATCAGCCAGCCGACCAAGGGGCGCAGCCAGTCGGGCATCGCGCGCAGCGGCAGGCCGCCCGCCGCGCGCTCGGTGTTCTTCAGGAACCCCATGACTGCGCCGCGCCGCTTGCCCGCGCTGGTCGGCGCCTCGGTCTGCAACTCGTCGCCCAACAGATCGAGCAGCGCCTCGCCGCGCGGGTTGCGCGCCAGCAGCCACTGGCGCCCTTCGCCGCCCATGTAGCCCACGGTCACATCCGCCAGCACGTTGGCGTAATCGACGCAGGTGCGGCAGGTGAGCGGGAAAAAGTCGGGCGGCAGTTTCGAGATCGGCAGCTTCAGAAACGGAATCACCCGGCTGCGGCCGTCGTCAAAGCGCAGTTCGACGCGGAAATCGGCGCGGAACTCAAGGTAGCTGATGGTCTCGGGCGCGTCGTCGAGCAGGGCGAGAAACTGGTGGAACCGCTCGGTCGTGGTGTTATCCGAGCACGGCGTGCCGATCACATAGAGCGCCTCCAGCCCCAGCTCGGCCTCCATCCGCCGCAGCGCGTGGACCTGGCAGGGAATGCCGATCACCGCCAGCCGCGTGTATCCCGCCGCGCGCGCAGGCTCCAGCAGCGCCAGCAACGGCGCATAGCCCATGCGCATTCCCCGGCACTGCGCCATGCCCCCGGCTTTGGTCACGATCACCGGCACGGGGCGCCAGCGGTCGGCGGGGTCGGGCGCCATGGTCAGCACGGCCTGCACGGCGCCGGTCTCCAGCAGCCGCTCGGCCAGCCGCGTCGCGATCCCGCTCCACTGCGCACCGTCGCGCGGGGGGGTGAGCCGGGCGCGCACCATGCGGCGGAACGGGCCAAAGTGCAGCTCATCGGGCCTGGCGGGGTCGCGCGCGCGCCCGTGTACCCGGACCTCCATCGCCGCATAGTCGGGCGCGATGAACTGGCAGGCGGTCGCGCAGACCTTGGGATTGGCCATCCGCGACACGCCGCAGTCGGTGCACAGCCGCCTCGGCGCCGCGTCGGGGCGCAAGCGGGGGGCGAACACCGGCGGCGAAGAGTCGGGCTGCGAAGATTCGGGCGGGTCGGCGTCGAGCATGGCGGCTCCTGTTGCGACCGTCAGCATCGCCCGCGCCGCCGCCCGCGTCGAGCGCGCCTTTGGTCGCTGCGCAAACCCGCGCGCAACCCTGCGCGCAGGCGCCGGGGCGCGAAGGCCGCACGGCCCGGATCGGCGCCGAAAACCCCATTGGCGCCAAGCCGCGTTCCGTGAGACGGTCCGAGTTAACCAAAAATTCGGGAGAAGATCGCTCGCCATGGAACGCCGCGCTTTCGTCACATCGCTCGCCGCCGCGCCCGCCGCCGCGTTCGCCGCCACGCTCGCCGCCCCGGCGCTGGCGCAGGCCGCGATCCCCGCAACGCTGGCGGGGGCCTTTCCGCGCGGCCTTCCCGGCGTGGGCGTCAGCGCGGAGCGGCTGGCGAAGCGGTTGACCGAGCTTTCCGACGGGCGGCTTGACGTCAGCTATTTCGGCGGCGGAGAGCTGGTGCCGCCGTTCGGCGTGTTCGACGCGGTGGCGAGCGGCGCGGTTCAGTTCGGCCACACCGCGCCCTATTTCGCCGTCGGTCAGGTGCGCGCGGCGATGTATTTCACCACCATGCCCTATGGCCTGATGCAGGAGGAGCTTTCCGGCTGGCTGCGATTCGGCGGCGGACAGGCGCTGTGGGAGGAAGCCTATGCGCCGTTCGGCGTGAAGCCGTTCTATGCGGGCGGCTCGGGCACGCAGGCGGGCGGCTGGTTTCGCAAGCGCATCGACAGCCTCGACGACCTTCAGGGCCTCAAGATGCGCATCGCCGGGCTTGGCGGCGACGTGATGAAAAAGCTGGGCGTGGCGACCGTGCTGACCCCGCCTGCGGAGATATTCCCCGCGCTGCAATCGGGCGTGGTGGATGCGGCGGAGTTTGTCGGCCCGTGGAACGATCTGGCGCTGGGGCTGTACCAGGTGGCGCCCTACTACTACCTGCCCGCGTTCCATGAGCCGGGCCCGGCGCTGGAGTGCATCGTCAACTTGGCGTTCTACGACAGCCTGTCGCCGCAGTTGAAGCGCGTCGTCGAGGCGGCGGCGATGGCGACGGCGGAGGAGACCTACGCCGACTTTCGCCACCACAACACCCGCACCCTGCGCGAACTGGTGGACAAGGGCGTGATCGTGTCGGCCTTCCCCGACGACGTGTCGGCGGCGCTGGCGCAGGCGTCGCGCGACGTGATCGCCGCCTATCCGGCGGGAGACGCGATGTCGGAAAAGATCCACCCCGCCTACATGGCCCATGTGCGCGATTGCGCGGCCTATGGCGCGGCGGTGGAGGGGCGGATGTACGCCGACCGGGCGAAGGTGTGGGGCGCGTAGCGCGGCGCGA
>CAZRFB010000081.1:0-1961 GCA_964599185.1 uncultured Rhodobacterales bacterium
GGCGCCCGGCTCCGGCCCCAGCGGCATGGTGGTGGCGGTGCGCGCGCCCGGCGGCGTGGCCGAACTGCGCTGCACGCCGGTGTTCATGTAGCCCTCGTTGTCGTAGCAGATGTAGAGCACGTCGTCGTTGCGCTCGAACATCCCCGACAGACAGCCGAAGCCGATGTCGGTGGTGCCGCCGTCGCCGCCCTGCGCGATCACCCGCACCGCGCTCTCGCTCTGGCCCGCCTTCAGCGCCTTGACCTTGAGCGCGGCGGCGATGCCGGAGCCCACGGCGGCGGCGTTGCCGAACAGCGAGTGCAGCCAGGGCAGCTTCCATGAAGTCTCGGGGTAGGGGGTGGAGAACACCTCCAGACATCCCGTGGCGTTGGCCGCGATAAGCTGGCCTTGCGTCGCGCGCATCGCCGCATCGACCGCATAGCGCGCCCCCAGCGCCTCGCCGCAGCCCTGACAGGCGCGGTGGCCGGAGGTGAGCGAGTTGTCGCGCGCCATCGACGCCTGAACGCTGCGCTGCTCAAGCGGCAACAGCCGGTTGCCGACGGTGAAGGTGCCGGTCTGGTAGAACTTGACCTGCTGGGTCATGCCATCGCGCTCCCGCTGGCCGGAAAGCCGGTCGCCCCGCGCTCCCCCGTATCGCTCCGAACCATGTCGTCGTCTCCGGTTGGGAGAGAGGGCGATCCCCGCCGCCCTCTCTTGCGCTGCACAAAACTAACCTGCGGCTCAGCCGAGGTAATTGATCGCGATCAACCCCAGCAGCCCGGTCGCCGACACGTAGTAGATCGTGGGGATGATGGTCTTGGAGAGCACCGCGCCCTCGCGGCCCAGAAAGCCGACCGTCGCCGAGGCCGCGACCACGTTGTGGATCGCGATCATGTTGCCCGCCGCCGCGCCCACCGCCTGCATGGCGATCATGATCGAGGTCGGGCTGCTCAGGTTCTCCGCCACGCCATACTGGAACTGGCTCAGCATCATGTTGCTGACGGTGTTCGACCCGGCGATGAACGCCCCCAGCGCGCCCACCGTGGCGGCGAAGAACGGATAGACGTAGCCCACCGTCTGCGCGAGATACGAGGCCATCGCCACCGGCATGCTGTCGTATCCGCCGGTGTTGACGCCGGAGTTGATCAGGATGCGCACCATCGGGATGGTGAAGGCCAGCACGAAGCCCGCGCTCAGCAGCAATCCGGCCGATTCCTTCACCGCCGCGCCGAACTGCGCCGGTTTCATGCGGTGCAGGAACACGGTGATGATCGCCACCGCCACCAGTATGCCGCCGGGCAGATACAGCGGCTCGATGGTCGCGCTGATCCCGGTCTCGCCGAAGATGTTCTTCAGGCCGAAGCTCAGCGACAGCAGCAGGCCCTTGAAATCGGCGCTGACGCGGCTCAGCACCAGGATCACCGCCACCAGCAGATAGGGCGCCCAGGCGACCGGCGCGCTGAGATCGACCTTGCCCGCGATCTTCTCGATCCTGATCTCGATGTCGCCCAGCCATTCCGACGGCCACTGCTCGGGCGGGGCGAAGTCCCAGGTGTCCCTCGGCGTCAGAAAGCCCTTGCGCGCCGCCGTGGTGACGATGGCGAGGCCGACCAGCGCGCCGATCAGCGAGGGGAACTCCGGCCCCAGGAACACGCCGGTCAGCATGTAGGGGATCGAGAACGACGCGGCGGCGAACAGCGCGAACGGCGCGATCGACAGCCCCTCGGTCCACGACCGCCTGGCGCCGAAAAAGCGCGTCACCATCATCACCATCAACAGCGGCATCAACAGCCCGACCAGCCCGTGCATGATCGCCACTTCGGACGTGACGGTGCGAATAAACGCCTCCCAGGTCGATCCCTGCTCAAGAAGCTGCGCGCTCACCGCCTGTTCGTCGAGACCCTTGCTGACGCCGATGATGATCGGCGTGCCGACCGCGCCGAACGACACCGGCGTGCTCTGCACCATCATGCCGACCACGA
>CAZRFB010000082.1:0-10490 GCA_964599185.1 uncultured Rhodobacterales bacterium
AACCCGAGGTTCACGCCGATGTTGGCCTCTTTCAGCGCGTCGTTGATGAAGCCGGCGTGGCGGGCCTCGTCGCGCGACATGTAGCTGAACAGCTCGCAGATGTCGGGGTTCGAGCCGCGCTTCTTCATCTCCTTGTAGAGCACGCAGCCGGAGAACTCCGCCGTCAGCGACGACACCAGAAAGTCGATCAGCTCCTTGCGCAGCCCCGGCTCCATGGCGTCGAAATCGACATGGTCCCAGTCGGCGGTCTTCTTGAAGTGGCCCTTGTTGGGGTCGGCCTTCATCTCCGCGATCAGCGCGTCCCATTCCGCGCGCACCGGCGAGACGTCGAGCTTGTCCATCTCGTCGAAGTCGGTGGTGTAGAATCGCGGGTTGAGCAGCGTGGTCTCGGTCGCCATCCGGGTGGTCTCGTTGAGACCGACCGGCAGGCCGTCCAGAGCCAGATCGACGCGCGCGTTCATAGCCGGGCCTCCTCGGAGAAACTGAATTCGCACAGCTCCATGAACTCGAAATCGCCGGTGGCGCGGGTCCAGAGCCGCTCGAAGATGGTCGCCTGCGTCACCGTGGCCATGCGCCGTTCGGTGATCACCTCGCCGTAAGCCGCCTCGATGGGGCTGCCGTGCACCAGCACCTCGTCGCCGGGCTGGATCTTGACGTCGCCGTCCAGCGCCACATGGGCGTGCAGACTGTCGAAAGTGTGGCTCACCTCGACCGTGCAGGGCACGTCGAAGCGGCGTCTGGAGAAGATGGGCGCGTCGGTCACTGGGCGTCCTCCCGCGATTTCAGAAGCCGCGCGAAGGCTTCAAGATTGTCCGGCCCGAAACTGTTCAGGTCGAACCGCGCGCCCGACACCGGATCGGAGATCGAGAGGCGACCGTCGTCATAGCGCGTGAGCACATAGACATCGTCGCCCGTCGTCCGCGTCACCGCCCGACCGCGCGAAAGCCCGCGCAACACTCCCCTTATGAAACCGTCTCCGCCCGCTGACAGCAATGCGACAAGCTGGCCTGACGCCTGATCGGTGACCGCCATCTCGCCGGTCGGCGCGGGCGTGAAGTGCATGGCGCGGGTCTCGACCGGCGCCGCTTCGGGCGTCAGCAACAGGCCGGTGTTGGTCGCGCGGCCGATGATGATCGCCAGGAACACGAACAGGATCAGCGCCCCCGCCGCCCGAAGGATCAGCCGGGGTATCTGGTGCTCGTCGATCCGGGGGGTGGCGTGGTCGCTCATCGTCGGTCTCCTGTCACTCGGCCGCGACCATGCCGCCCGACGGACGGGCGGTTGCGGGCTTTTGCACCGGGGCGGTTTCGGGGGTCTGTTCGGCGAGGTCCATGCCGAACTCGGCCTGATAGGCCTGCAACGCCTTCGCCAGCACCGCCGCCGCCTGCGCCGCGTCGGGCAGCGCGCGCAGCATCGGCTCCGGCCTCCCCATCCGCCAGGGCCGCGCGTGCGGCCACAGCATCGGGTAGGAGAAGCGGTCGGCGCCGCCGACGCTCAGCACCACGTCGCCCGCCTCGCCGGAGACGCGGCGCAGCGCGGCGCCCGCGATGCGCTTGAACGGCGCGTTGACGGTCACGGTCAGCGCGGCGCCGATGCGCAGCACCACGCGGCGGTTGGTGATGGTGTAGATCGTGGTGCGCGCGGTCACGAAGGCCAGCACGCCGATCACCGCCAGCGCGACCGCGCCGACCAGCCCCAGCCACAGCATGTGCGCGAAGGCGGCGGTGAACCCCGCCCCCTGCGCCAGATTGTCGGCCAGCCGCCAAGCCATCAGGGCGCCGAAATAAATCGCCACCCAGTCGCCGAGAAAGGCGCCGCGCGCCAGCCGGAACCAGTCCGGCGCGCCTTGCCACAACACCGCCTCGCCGCGCGGCAACAGGCCGGGCAGGCCCTTCACCGGCTCGTAATCATGCTCTCTCACAGCCAGGGCTCCGTGCGCTCGGGCGTGGCGTAGAGCCTGCCGCCGGCGTAGAACGCCATGATCTTTTCCTCTTCGAGCATGCTGATCTGGCCGGCCTTCTTCACGCCGGGCGCCTTGGCGAACTGCGCCGCCGTCACGCTGGCCACCTTGCACGACTTGGTGGTGACGTCCACGCGCACCGCGCTCATCGGGCAGAGCGCCGCCTTGCCGCCCTCAAGCGTCACCTCGATGTAGCGGATCATCGATTCGGAGCGGTCAACCCAGACGTCCTTGACGACGCCCGCCACCTTGCCGTCGCAGCCGGTCGCCTTCCAGCCGCGGATGTCGCTGTCCTCCCCGGCGATCGACCAGTCGGTGGTCGAGGCCATCGGCACGATCTTGGGGGCGCCCTCGATGGTCAGTTCGGGATAGTCCGACCGCTCGGCCCAGGCGGCGGGGCCGACGCCATCGACCATCGGATCGCCGGTCGGCTCGAACGGCGAGCCCGACCATTTCTCGGTGGCGCGCATGGCGAACTTGCGATCGGTGATCTCGCGCGCGTCCTTTTCCGGGTTCGGCGCCAGCACCCGGCCGTGGCCGTGCGGCAGGTTGAACACTTTCGGCGAGGGGATCTTCCACGGGCCGAACATCGCGGGCTTGCCGGAGACTTCCGATTCCATCGGATAGCCCTCGCGCAGCGCCTCGCGCTGCAGATAGATCACCAGGCCGAAAAAGAAGGCCCAGAAGGCGTAGAGACACAGCTGCGCTATGTCGAAGTGGCCGAAGATGGTCATGGGAAAGTCCTCCATTCCTTGAGGCGCATGGGGTTCGGGCGCGCGGGAGCGGTCATGTCGGGAACTCCGCAAGGCCGAACGGCCGATTTTCAGGGGTCTGCGTCCGCCCGGAGCTGCGCACCAGCGGGCCGATCGCCGCCAGCGCCCCGAACAGCAGCAGGATTTCGATGTGATAGACAACGCTGTAGCCGGTGGCGGGCCGCATCAGCGCCTCGCCCAACTGGCCCGACATCGCCAGATGCCCCACCCAGTCGCGCAAGGCCCCGCCCGCAGCGATCGCCAGCCCCGCGCTGGTGGCCTGCACCGCGCCCCAGGCGCCCAGCGCAAGGCCGCTTGAGCGCGCGTCGGCCAGGCCCATCGCGGCGGTCAGCGCGCCGACGCCGAACAGCCCGGCGCCGAAGCCGATCACCGTCACGCCGAAGCGGAACACCAGCGCCGAGCCGAGCGGGTCGGCGAAGATCACGGCGGAAAAGCCCGCCAGCCCGGCCAGCGCGCCGAACGCGGCCAGCCGGTGCGGATCCTGCCCGCGCGCCAGCCAGCGCGCCGCCAGCACGAACCCCACCAGCGACCCTCCCGCCATCAGCGCGGTCAGCGCCGTGGTGGCGCCGACGCCGAGGTTCAGCACTTCGCCGCCGTAAGGCTCCAGCAGAATATCCTGCATCGAGAACCCGGCGGTGCCGAGCGCGACCGCCACCAGCAGCCGCGTGGCGCGCCCGTCCGCCGCAAGCTCGGCCCAGGCGGCGCGAAAGCTGGGGCTCGGACGGTCGTGATTGGTAAGGTGCGGGCGGCGCGGCTCCTGCCCCCACAGCGCCACGAGGTTCAGGATCATGGTCAGCGCGGCGGCGCCCTGCACCACCTGGATCAGCCGCTTCTGGCTGAAATCGGCCAGCAGCCAGCCGAACACGATGGCGCTCAGCACCATGCCGACCATCAGCATCACATAGAGCAGCGCCACCACGCGCGGGCGGCTTTCCTCGGGCGCGATGTCGGTGGCCAGCGCCAGCCCCGCCGTCTGGCTGGTGTGCAGCCCGGCGCCGACCATCAGGAACGCCAGCGCCGCGCCCGCCTCGCCCGCCCACTCGGGGCCGACCGTCTGATCGCCGGACAGAAGGATCAGCGCGAAGGGCATGATCGCCAGCCCGCCAAACTGCAGCAGCGTGCCAAACCACAGGTAGGGCACGCGCCGCCAGCCCAGCACCGACTTGTGATGGTCCGACCGGAAGCCGATCAGCGCGCGCGCGGGCGCAAACAGCAGCGGCAGCGAGATCATCAGCGCCACCAGCCACGTCGGCACGCCCAGCTCGATGATCATCACCCGGTTCAGCGTGCCGTTGAGCAGCACCACCGCCATGCCGACCGACACCTGAAACAGCGACAGCCGCAACAGCCGCGCCAGCGGCAACTCGGTCGTCGCCGCGTCGGCGAAGGGCAGGAACTTCGGCCCCAGCCGGTTCAGCGTGTTCTTGAAGGTTTGCCGACCGACGATCATCGCACAACGATCTCCAGCGCCTGGGACGTGTAGAACCCGCGCGCGACACGCTGCGTGCGCGCGCAGGCGGCGGCGTCGAGGCGGTCGGCCAGCAGCCGCCGCAGCCGCGTCTCGCCAACCGGCTCGATGGCCGGAGAGCGGTCGCCGCGCGGAAACAACTGCCCCGCCGCGTGCATCAGCGTCAGCGCGGGCGTGCGCGGCGCGAAGGTGAAGGCCAGCGAGCGCGCGCACCGCGCCGACAGCGCCGCCACCACCCGCGCGATGTCGTCCGCCCGATAGTGGATCAGGCTGTCCATGGCGACCACATGATCGAAGCGGCCCAGCGCGGGGTCGAGCATGTCGCCGACGCGGTAATCCAGCGATCCCTTCAGCCCTTCGGGCGTGCGCTCCGCCGCCACGCTCACCAGCGAGCCGGCGATGTCGATCGCCACCACGTCCGCGCCGCGCCGCGCGGCTTCAATCGCCAGCGCGCCGGTGCCGCAGCCCGCGTCGAGGATGCGCCGCCCGGTCAGATCCTCGCCCAGCCAGCCCAGCAGCAGCGCGCGCATCTCGTCGCGCCCCTGCCGCACGGTCGCCCGGATGCGCGACACCGGCGCGTCCGAGGTCAGCCGCGCCCAGGTCTGCGACGCCGTGCGGTCGAAGTAGGTCTCGAGCTTGCCCTTGCGGGCCTGATAGGCGGCGGTGGGCATCAGTCGAACCCCAGCATTTCAAAGATGTCGCGGTCCTTCATCGGCGCCGGGGCCATCGGATCGACCCCGGCCCACAGCAGTTCCGCCAGCCGCATGTATTCCTTCTGGACCATCACCACGTCCTCGTCGGGGTCCATCTCGAACAGCGTCTTCTTCTTGAGGCGCGAGCGGCGGATGGCGTCGAGGTCGGGCAGGTGCGCCAGCCGCTTGAAGCCGACGCGCTCGCAATAGCGGTCCACCTCGTTGGTCTCGCGCGAGCGGTTGGCGATGCAGCCCGCCAGCCGGACGACGTAGTTCTTCGACTTCGCCTGCACCGCCGCCACGATCCGGTTCATGGCGTAGATCGAGTCGAAATCGTTGGCGGTGACGATGATCGCGCGGTCGGCGTGCTGCAGCGGCGCCGCGAAGCCGCCGCACACCACATCGCCCAGCACGTCGAAGATCACCACGTCGGTCTCCTCCAGCAGGTGATGCTCCTTGAGCAGCTTCACCGTCTGGCCGACCACATAGCCGCCGCAGCCCGTGCCCGCGGGCGGGCCGCCCGCCTCGACGCACATCACGCCGTTGTAGCCGGGATAGACGAAATCCTCCGGGCGCAGCTCCTCGGAGTGGAAGTCCACGCTGGCCAGCACGTCGATCACCGTGGGCACCAGCCGCCCGGTCAGCGTGAAGGTGCTGTCGTGCTTGGGGTCGCAGCCGATCTGAAGGACGCGCTTGCCCAGCTTGGAGAACGCGGCCGACAGGTTCGACGAGGTGGTGGACTTGCCGATCCCGCCCTTGCCATAGACCGCGAACACCTTGGCGCCCTCGATCTTGAGGCTGGGGTCGAGCGCGACCTGGACGGAACCTTCGCCATCCTGTCCGCGGATGAGGGGCGGGCGTGTGTCGAGGGCCATCAGCAGGCTCCTTTTCTGTATGCGGCAAGGGAGAAACCCCTCACCCCGACCCTCTCCCCGGCGGGGAGAGGGGGTGAAATCTGCGCCGCTGACGCACAGTCGCCGCGCGTGGCGCCGTCCAGCGGTCTTGCGCCCCCTCTCCCCCACGGGGAGAGGGTTGGGGTGAGGGGCGTTGCGGGGCGTGTCTTGCGCATCGCGCTCACTCCGCCGCGATGGACACGCCTTCGAGGCGGTCCTCCAGTTCCTCGCCTGCGCGCCGCAGCGCCTCCAGCGTCTCGGCGTCGGGCTCCCAGTAGCGGCGCTCGTGCGCCTCGATCAGGCGGTTGGCCATGCGGGCCGAGGCCTTGGGGTTAAGGTCGGCCAGACGCTTGCGCATCGCGGCGTCGAGCACGAAGGTCTCGGTCATGCGCTGATAGACCCACGGGTCCACCGCGCCGGTGGTGGCCGACCAGCCGACCGTGTTGGTCACGCTGGCCTCGATCTGGCGCACGCCCTCATGGCCGTGCGACAGCATCCCCTCGTACCATTTGGGGTTGAGCATCCGGGTGCGGGTCTCCAGCGCCACCTGCTCGTTGAGGGTGCGCACCTTGCCCTCGCCGCGGGTCTGGTCAGAGATGTAGGTCGGCGCCGCCTCGCCGCGGGCGCGCTTCACCGCGCGGCCGATGCCGCCCAGCGTGTCGAAGTAATGGTCAATGGTGGTCACGCCCAGCTCGACCGATTCGAGGTTCTGATAGGCCATGTCCACCCGGCTCAGCACCGCGTTCAGCAGTTCCGGCTGCGCCTTGGCCTGGCCGTCGCGCCCATAGGCGAAGCACTTGCGCTTGGTGTAGGCGTCGGCGAGCTCGTCCTCCTGCTCCCACGCGCCGCTGTCCACCAGCATGTTGACGTTGGCGCCATAGGCGCCGTCGGCGTTGGAGAACACCCGCAGCGCGGCGGTCTCCATGTCGCAGCCGGTTTTCGCCATATGCGCCAGCGCGTTGGCGCGGACATAGTTCAACTCCGCCGGCTCGTCGGCGCTGGCGGCCAGATACGCGGCCTCGGCCAGCATCCGGGTCTGGATCGGCAGCAGGTCGCGGAAGATGCCCGACAGCGTCGCCATCACGTCGATGCGCGGGCGGCCAAGCTCCTCCAGCGGGATCAGCGTCGCGCCGCAGACGCGGCCATAGCCGTCCATGCGCGGCCGCGCGCCCAGCAGCGCCATCGCCTGCGAGACCGGCGCGCCCTCCGACTTGAGGTTGTCCGCGCCCCACAGGACGATCGCCACGGTGCGCGGCCAGTCGGCGCCGCCCTCCATGTGGCGCGCCAGCAGTTTCGCCGCCTGCCGCGCGCCGTCGGCCACCGCATAGGCCGAGGGGATGCGGAACGGGTCGAAGCCGTGCAGGTTGCGCCCCGTCGGCAGCACGTCGGGGCTGCGCAGCAGATCGCCGCCGGGCGCGGGACGGATGAACCGCCCGTCCAGCGCCGCAATCAGCGCGGGCAGCTCGGTATCCTTGCTCAGCAGGCGGTCGAGATCGGCCACCTGCCGCAGCACGGTGATCTCGCCGCCATGCGCCTTCGCCGCCTCCTCGGGCGCGGCGCCCGCCACCAGCGCCTCCAGCGCCGCGCGCGGCGGATTGGCGTTGTGCGCGGCCTCCGCCACGGCGGCCATCATGTCGGCGCGCTCCTCGGCGTTCGGCGGCTGGCCGACGATGTGCAGGCCGTGCGGGATCAGCGCGTATTCCAGCTCGAGGATCTTGCCGGTCATCGCGGCGATCCGCGCGTCGGGGTCGGTCCATTCCGGCTCGGCGTCGCACAGGTCCACCGCCGCCGCCTGCGCCTGGATCAGCACCGCCAGCTCCGCGCGCTCCTGCGCCGCCTCGGGCAGGGTGGCGCGGTGGCGCTCCAGCGAAGCCTTGAGGTCGAGCAGCCCGCGATAGAGACCTGCGGCGGCCAGCGGCGGCGTCATGTAGCTGACAAGCGTCGCGTTGGCGCGGCGCTTGGCCAGCGAGCCTTCGGAGGGGTTGTTGGCGGCGTAGAGATACAGGTTGGGCAGATCGCCGATCAGCCGGTCGGGCCAGTCGTCGCAGCCGAGACCGGTCTGCTTGCCGGGCATGAACTCAAGCGCGCCATGGGTGCCGAAGTGCAGCACCGCATGGGCGTCGAAATCCTCGCGCAACCAGCGGTAATAGGCGCTGAACGCGTGGGTCGGCGCGAAACCCCGCTCGAACAGCAGGCGCATCGGGTCGCCCTCATAGCCGAAGCCCGGCTGGATGCCGACGAACACGTTGCCGAACTGCGCGCCCAGCACGAAGATGTCGCGCCCGTCGGTCAGTTGCCGCCCCGGCGCCGGGCCCCACTGCCGCTCGATCTCCGCCAGATACGGCTCGCGGCGCACATGGTCGTCGGCGCTGATGCGGGCGTGCACGTTGGCGTCCTGCCCGAACTGATCGGCGTTGCCCTTCAACACCCGGTCGCGCAGGGCGTCCACCGTCTCGGGAACCTCGACGGCGTAGCCCGCTTCGCTGAGCGCGCGCAGCGTGTTGTGGAGCGACTCGAACACCGACAGGAATGCGGCGGTGCCGGTGGCGCCCGCGTTGGGCGGGAAGTTGAAGATCGTGAGCGCGACGCGCCGCTGCGCGCGCGCGGCGCGGCGCAGGCGGATCATCTTCTCGACTCGGCGCGCCAGCATCTCCACGCGTTCGGCGCAGGCGTTCATGTCGCGCGCCGAGGCGCCGTCGGTGAAGTCGCACGAGCGGTCGCAGCCCTCGCAATGGCCGCTGATCGCGCCGGAGCGCCCGCCGAACACCGTGGGGCCGGTGGCGCCGTCGATCTCGGGGATCGCGACCATGATCGTCGCCTCGACCGGCGTCAGCCCCCGCGCGCCGCCGCGCCATTCCTCAAGCGTCTGGAACTCCAGCGCGTGGGCGGCGATATAAGGCACGTCGAGCCTGGCCAGCGTGTCGGCGGCGGCGCTGCTGTCGTTATAGGCCGGGCCGCCCACCAGACTGAACCCGGTCAGCGACACCACCGCATCGACGATGGGCGCGCCGTCCTTCATGAAGAACCGCTCCACGGCGGGGCGCGCGTCCAGCCCGCTGGCGAAGGCGGGAATCACCCGCAGGCCGCGCGCCTCCAGCGCCGCGATGGCGCCGCCGTAGTGGCGCGCGTCGCCCGCAAGGATGTAGGAGCGCATCACCAGAAGGCCGACCGTGCCGTTCTCGCCCGCCTGCGGCAGCGCCTCGGCGGTCTCGGCCATGCGGCCCGGCAGCGCGGGGTGATAGACGCCGGTCTCGGGATACTCCAGCGGCGCGGGCGCGTCGATGGCGCGACCGCCGCCATAGCGGCCGACCAGATAGCGCAGCATGTTGGCGATGTTGTCGTCGGAGCCGGCGAGAAAATACTGCATCGACAGGAAATAGGCGCGCAGATCCTGCGCCTTGCCGGGGATGTATTTCAGGATTTTCGGCAGACGGCGCAGCATTTTCATCTGCCCGGCGCCGGAGGCGCCGACCTGCCTGGGCTTGCCGCGCAGCCGCTTCAAGAGCGCCAGCGGCCCGGTCTGCTCCACGCCCATGTCGAGCTTGCCGATCCGGGTAAGCTTGACCACCTCGGTCGAGGACATCACCGCGACCATGCCCTTGCAGGCGTCGCGGCGCGCCTGGAGTGCGGGCAGGATCGCCTGGATGTGCTCGTCGAGAAACATCATCGCGACCACGACCAGATCGGCCTGCGCCACCGCCGCGCGGCAGCGGTCGAGCGCGCTGGGCAGCCCCGCCCATTCCGACGCGGCGTGCAGCGTGACCTCGATCCCGGCACCCTCGGCGTCGAGCGCGGTCTGCGCGCGCGCCACCGCGGCGCCAAGATGGCTGTCCAGCGTGACGATGGCGACGCGCACCGGGCCGGCCTGGGTCAGGTTCTCAGCGCGCATAATGGGCCTTGGCATCGTAAAGCGTCTCCACCGTGATCGCGCCCACGCCGCGGGATGCGGCGAAGGCCTCGGTGTTGCGGCGCGCCTTGCCGCGAACGAAGAACGGGATCTTCTTCAGCTCTTTCTCGGCGTCCGGGGTCCAGCGGATCGTCGAATCGACCGGCGCGGCGGCGACCGGCGCCGCCTCCGGGTCCGCTTCCGGCTTCACCGTGGTCCCGCCGCCCAGATGCGAGGCGCCCGCATCGTCGTGGAACTCGAAATCGTCGCGGAACATGTGCAGCAGATGCTCCTCCAGCCCCATCACCAGCGGATGCACCAGCGTGTCGAACAGCACGTTGGCGCCCTCGAAGCCCATCACCGGGGCGTAGCGGGCGGGGAAGTCCTGCACATGCACCGGGGCGGAGATCACCGCGCAGGGCAGGCCGAGGCGCTTGGCGATGTGGCGCTCCATCTGCGTGCCCATCACCATCTCGGGCTGCAGCGCCGTGATCGCGTCCTCGACCTCCAGATAGTCGTCGGTGATCAGCGCGGTCAGGCCCAGCTTCTCGGCCATCGCGCGCACGTCGCGGGCGAATTCGCGGTTGTAGGCGCCGATGCCGACCACCTCGAACCCCATCTCCTCGGCCGCGACCCGCGCCATGGCGACCGCGTGGGTGGCGTCGCCGAACACGAATACGCGCTTGGCGGTCAGGTAGGTGCTGTCCACCGAGCGGGTCCACCACGGCATGTTGGTCGGCTCGTCGGCCAGCAGCGGGGCGGGATCGACGCCGGTGATCGCCGCCACCTCGGCGATGAAGTCGCGCGTGGCGCCGATG
>CAZRFB010000083.1:0-6329 GCA_964599185.1 uncultured Rhodobacterales bacterium
TCGTGATTGGCCAGCAGCTCCAGCGCCCTGACCATCGCCGAGTGGTCCCACGCCGCGCCGCCGTTCGCCACGCAGGCGTTGAACAGTTCCTGCGCCGTGGCGGTGTTGGGCAGCGACAGGCCCAGCGCCTTCGCGCTTTGCAAGGCGAGGTTGAGGTCCTTCTGGTGCAGCGCGATGCGGAAGCCGGGGTTGAAGGTGCGCTGGATCATGCGGCCCGCGTGGACCTCGAGGATCTTCGACGAGGCGAAGCCGCCCATCAGCGCCTGACGCACCTTCTCGGGGTCGGCGCCAGCCTTGGAGGCGAACAGCAGCGCCTCGGCGCAGGCCTCGATGTTGAGCGCGACGATGATCTGGTTGGCGACCTTGGCGATCTGGCCGTCGCCCGCGCGGCCGACATGGGTGATGTTCTTGCCCATGATCTCGAACAGCGGTTTGGCGCGGGCGAAGGCGGCGTCCGAGCCGCCCGCCATGACGCTCAGGGTCGCCGCCTTGGCCCCCACCTCGCCGCCCGACACCGGGCCATCGACGTAATGCGCGCCCGCCGCCGCCACCTTCTCCGCAAAACCCTGCGTGGCGATCGGCGAGATCGACGACATGTCGATGAACAGCGCGTCGCGGCGCAGGCCGTGGATCACCGCGTCGGGGCCGTCGAACAGCATCGCCTCGACGTTGGGCGTGTCGGGCAGCATGGTGATCACCACCTCGGCCGCCGCCGCCGCCTCACGCGGGTTCGCCGCCGTCTTGATCCCCTTGGCGACGAGATCGGCGGGCGGCGCCTTGTAGTCGGTCGGCGTGATCACGCTGTGGCCCGCGTCGAGCAGGTGCCCGGCCATGGGCGCGCCCATGATGCCGAGGCCGATAAAGGCGATGTCGGTCATTGTCCAGTCTCCCTTGTGTCGGCGAGGGGCGGCCCCCCTCACCCCGATCCTCTCCCAAAGGGAGAGGGCGTGAAATCTGCGCGGCCCGCTCCCGCCACCCAACCCTGGCGCCGTCTGTCGGCCCCTGCGCCCCCTCTCCCTGTGGGAGAGGGTCGGGGTGAGGGCTGGCTCCCGTCAGCCCCGGTAGGGCGCGAACCAGCCGAGGCCCTCGGACGTGCCCGCCTTCGGCTTGTATTCGCAGCCGATCCAGCCGTCATAGCCGATGCGGTCGAGCCAGCCGAACAGGAACGGATAGTTGATCTCGCCGGTGCCAGGCTCATTGCGGCCCGGGTTGTCGGCGAGCTGGATGTGGCCGATGCGGGCGAGGTTGGCCTCCATGGTGCGGGCCAGATCGCCCTCCATGATCTGCATGTGATAGATGTCGTACTGATAGGCGAGGTTGTCGGAGCCGACGTCATCCATGATCGCCATCGCCTGCGCGGTGTTGGTGAGGTAGAAGCCGGGAATGTCGCGGGTGTTGATCGCCTCGATCACCAGCCTGATCCCCGCCGCCTTGAACTGCGGCGCCGCGTAGCGGAGGTTTTCGACGAAGGTCGCGCGCAGGCGGGCGGGGTCGGCGCCCTGCGGCGTGATCCCTGCGAGGCAGTTCACCGTCTTGCAGCCCAGCGCGGCGGCGTAGTCGAGCGCCTTCTCCACGCCGTCGCGAAACGCCTGCTCGCGGCCCGGCAGGATCGCGACGCCGCGCTCACCCGCCGCCCAGTCGCCCGCAGGCAGGTTGTGCAGCGCCTGCGTCAGGCCGTTGTCGCGCAGGCGCTGCGCCAGGTCGGCCTTGTCGAAGTCGTAGGGGAACAGGAACTCGACACCGGAAAATCCGTCGGCGCGCGCGGCGGCGAAGCGGTCGAGGAACGGCAGCTCGGTGTAGAGCATGGTCAGGTTGGCGGCGAACTTGGGCATGGATCGGTTCCTTTGACGGCGCCCCCGCCCCGATGCGGACGGCGGCGTGCGGGGTGAGGACGGCGCGGATTGCGTTCCCTCTCCCCGTGAGGAGAGAGGGTCAGGGTGAGGGGTGGCGGCGCGGCGTCAGACCCTGGCGGCAGTCTTCTCCGCATCGCGGCCCATGTCCATGGGACGCTCCAGCGAGAGGTTGGGGTCGAGGCACAGCACCTGCTCGAACTCGTTGACGCTGTCGAGCTCGGTTCCCATGGCGATGTTGGTGACGCGCTCGAGGATGAACTCCAGCACCACCGGCACCTGATGCTCGGCCATTAGCGCCTCGGCCTTCGCAAACGCAGCCTTGAACTCGTTGGGGCTTTTCACCCGCACCGCCTTGCAGCCCAGACCTTCGGCCACCGCGCAGTGATCGACGCCATAGCCTGCGGGCGCGTCGGCGTCGCCTTCGACGTTGATGTTGTCGAAGGCGAGCGACACCTCGAAATCCATCTCCAGCCCGCGCTGCGCCTGCCGGATCAGGCCGAGGTAGCTGTTGTTCACCACCACATGCAGATAGGGCAGCTTGTGCTGGGCGCCGACCGCCAGCTCCTCGATCATGAACTGGAAGTCGTAGTCGCCCGACAGCGCCACGATCTTCGCGTCGGGGCGCGCCGCGCGCACGCCCAGCGCGGCGGGCAGCGTCCAGCCCAGCGGCCCGGCCTGGCCGCAGTTGATCCAGTGGCGCGGGTGATAGACGTGCAGGAACTGCGCGCCCGCGATCTGGCTGAGGCCGATGGTGGTGACATAGACCGTGTCGCGCCCGAACGCCTCGTTCATCTCCTCATAGACGCGCTGCGGCTTCAGCGGCACGTCGTCGAAATGGGTCTTGCGCAGCATCACGCTCTTGCGGTGCTGGCAGGATTGCACCCAAGGGGCATAGTCCTTGAGCGTGCCCGCCGCGCGCCGCTCCTTCGCGATCTCGACAAACATCTCCAGCGCCGCGCCCGCGTCGGAGACGATGCCGAAATCGGGCGGAAACACCCGGCCGATCTGGGTCGGCTCGATGTCCACGTGCACGAATTTGCGCCCGGCCATGTATTTCTCCACCGAGCCGGTGTGGCGGTTGGCCCAGCGGTTGCCGATCCCCAGCACGAAATCCGACAGCCCGAAGGTGGCGTTGCCGTAGCGGTGCGAGGTTTGCAGCCCCACCATGCCGGCCATCAGCGGGTGGTCGTCGGGGATTGTCCCCCAGCCCATCAGCGTCGGGATCACCGGCACGCCCAGCGTCTCGGCCAGCTCCACCAGCAGCGCGGAGGCGTCGGCGTTGATGATGCCGCCGCCCGCCACGATCAGCGGAAAATCGCTGGCCAGCAGCATGTCGAGCGCCTTCTCGCACTGCGCGCGGGTCGCGCGGGGCTTCCAGGGCTCCAGCGGCGCATAGGTGTCGGGGTCGAACTCGATCTCGGTGTTCTGCACGTCGATCGGCAGGTCGATGTGCACCGGGCCGGGGCGGCCGGAGCGCATCAGGTGAAACGCCTTCTGGAACACATAGGGCGCCAGCGCCGCCTCCTTCACCGTCACCGCCCATTTGGTGACCGGCGCGGCGATGGTGGCGATGTCCACCGCCTGAAAGTCCTCCTTGTCCAGCTTGGCGCGCGGCGCCTGGCCGGTGACGCACAGGATCGGCACGCTGTCGGCCTGCGCCGTGTAATGCCCGGTGATCATGTCGGTGCCCGCCGGGCCGGAGGTGCCCAGGCACACGCCGATATTGCCGGGCGCGGCGCGGGTGTAGCCGTCGGCCATGTGGGAGGCGCCCTCGACATGGCGCGCGAGGATGTGGCGGATCGTGCCGCGCTTTTTCAACGCCGCATAGAGCGGGTTGATCGCCGCGCCGGGAACGCCGAAGGCGCAGGTGACGCCCTCCTTCTCCATCACGATCACAATGGCTTCAGTGGCTTTCATCCGCGCCATGGCGCTTCCCTCCGGTTTTTTGCTGACTGGAAATTAATTCCATTTTTGGGCGGAGCGCAACTTGAATGCAAAATATTTCCACCATATGAAAATGCACCGCAGGGAGGTTCGCCATGCTCGATGACCGTCGCCAGAGCGCGCAGGAGAAACGCCCGCGGGGCCGCCCGCGCGGCCCCGATCACGCGCCCGCGCCCTCGGTGCAGGCGCTAGACCGCGCGCTCGACATGCTCGACGTGATCGCGGCGCGCGACGGCCTGACGCTGGGCGAGATCGCCGCCGCCGCCGCCCTGCCCGCCTCCACCGCGCACCGCATCCTCGCCACGCTGGAGCGGCGCGGCTATGCGCGCGCCGACGCCGAAAGCGGTCTCTGGAGCATCGGCGTCGGCGCCTACACCGTCGGCCAGGCTTTTGTGCGCAGCCGCCGCGTCGAGGCGCTGGCCCGGCCCGCCATGCGCGCGCTGATGGCGGCGTCGGGCGAGACGGTGAACCTGGGCGTGCTGGAGGGGCGCGAGGTGGTGTTTCTGGCGCAGGTGGAATGCGCCCAGCCGCTGCGCGCCTATTTCCGCCCCGGGCGGCGCGGCCCGGCGCACGCCTCGGGCATCGGCAAGGCGCTGCTCGCCTGGGCCGATCCGGACGCGGCGGCGCGGCTTTTCTCGGGCGCGGCGCCGGAGCGCTTCACCCCGGCGACGCTGACCAGCCTCCCGGCGCTGGCGCAGGCGCTGGCCGATGCGCGGGCGCGGGGCTGGGCGCTGGACGATGAGGAGCACGCGGCGGGAATGCGCTGCGTCGCGGCGGCGGTGTTCGACGAGCGCGCCGAGGCGGTGGCGGGGGTGTCGCTCTCCGGGCCGACCGTGCGGGTGGACGACGCCGCGCTGCCCCGGCTCGCGGCGCTGACGGTCGGGGCGGCGGACGCCGTGACCCGCGCCATCGGCGGGCGCAAGCCATGAGCGGCGCCGTCATCGCCGCGCGCGGCGCCGCGCCGGGGCAGGTGCAGTCGCTGGTGCGCGCGCTGCATGTGCTGCGCGCGGTCGCCGCCGCGCCCGATGGGCTGATCCTGCGCGACGTGGCGCGCGGCGTCGGCCTGCCGGTCTCGACCGCGCACCGCCTGCTGACCACGCTGGAGAGCGAACGCTTCGTGCGCGCCAACCCCGACACCGGCGCCTGGACCGTGGGGCCGGAGGCCTTCGCCGTGGGGCAGGGTTTTGTGCGCGCGCGCGACATCGCGGCGCTGGCGCGGCCCCGGCTGCGGGCGCTGATGCAGCGCTGGTCCGAGACGGCGAGCCTTTATGTGGAGGCCGAGGGCGGGCTGGTCTGCGTCGCGCAGGTCGAATCGCGCCAGATGATGCGCGCGGTGGCGCGGATCGGCGCCGTGGTGGGGCTGCACTGCACCGCCGCAGGCAAGGCGCTGCTGGCGGCGCTGCCCGCGCCCGAGCGTGCGGCGGCGCTGGCGACGCTCGACTATCCCGCGCACACCGCCCGCACCCTGCAAGACCGCGCCGCGCTGGCGCAGGCGCTGGCCGAGACGCGGGCGCGCGGCTGGGCGCTGGACGACGAGGAGCTTGTGGAGGGCGTGCGCTGCGCCGCCGCCGCGATTCTGGACCACGAGGGCCGCCCGCTGGCCGCGCTCTCGGTCTCCGGCCCGGTCGGGCGCGTCACCCCGGCGACGCTGGAGACGCTGGGCGCCGCCGTGGCCGCGACGGCGGCGGAGCTGTCGCGCGAGATGGGCTGGCGCGGCGCGGCGGGCTGACGCTGCGCCGGCGGTCCCTCTCGCCATAGCCGCGCTATGGGTGCATGGTCGCACTCCGCAAGATGGCGGATCGTCAAAGGAACGCGTCATGAACAAACCAGAACCACCGCCGCAAGCCAAACCTCCCGCAGAGCCGGAACAGCAGGAGAGCACGCTTATCCCGATGCTGATCGGCGGTCTGGTGTCGGTCGTTATCGGGCTGCTGGTGGTCGTGATCTTCATCTGACGCGGCGGCTTGCAGCCGCCACGCCGCCACGCTGCTATGACGCGTGGGCGCGACGCGTCACAGCGCGCCGTGGCAGTGCTTGAACTTCCTGCCCGAGCCGCAGGGGCAGGCCTCGTTGCGCCCGACGGCGCCCCAGGTCGCTGGGTTCGCCGGATCCACGCCCTGCGGCAGCGGGCGGTCGCTGTTGGCCATGCCAGCCGCCATGCCCGCGCCCGCCATCGCCAGTTCGCGCGGGTCGGGCTGAGCCGGCTGGGGCGGCGGCGGCGCGGCGAGGCGGACGTGGCTAAGCTGCCCGGTCACCTCCACCCGCAGCCGCGCCAGCAGCGCCTCGAACAGCGAGAACGCCTCCGACTTGTATTCGTTGAGCGGGTCGCGCTGACCATAGCCGCGCAGGCCGACGACGCTGCGCAGGTGGTCGAGCGTCACCAGATGCTCACGCCACTCCTTGTCCACGGTCTGCAGCAGCACCGCCTTCTCGATCTGGCGGGCGATGTCGGGCCCCATCTCGGCGACCTTCTGCGCGGCGGCCTTGTCGGTCTCGGCCTGAAGCCGCTCGCGGATCGCCTCGTCGTCCACG
>CAZRFB010000084.1:0-21054 GCA_964599185.1 uncultured Rhodobacterales bacterium
CCGGGAGGCGGCGGGCGAGACGCCGCTGGCGCTCAAGATCGCGCCGGAGCTGGACGAGGCCGCGCTGGCCGATGTGGCGGAACTGGCTGAGGCGCACGGGCTGGCGGCGATCATCGCCACCAACACCACGCTGGCGCGCGATGGGCTGCATGGGCCGCATGCAGGCGAGGCCGGGGGCCTGTCGGGCCGCCCGCTGTTTGCACGTTCGACCGAAGTGCTGCGCAGCCTGCGCCGCCTGACGCAGGGCCGCGTCGCGCTGATCGGCGTCGGCGGCGTGGACAGCGCCGAGACCGCCTACGCCAAGATCCGCGCCGGGGCGTCGGCGGTGCAGCTTTACACCGGGCTGGTTTACGGCGGCGTCAGCCTCGGCGCCCGCATCGCGCGGGGGCTGGACGCGCTGCTGGCGCGCGACGGCTTTGACAGCGTGGCGGCGGCGTCCGGCGCGGACGCCGCCTGAAGGCGTCTCAGTTGAAGAACGCTCAGCTGAAGAACTGGGCGCCGTTGGCCGATATGGTCGAGCCGTTGATGAAGCCCGCGTCGTCAGAGGCGAGGAACGCCACGCAGCGCGCGATCTCCTCCGGCTCGCCGAGGCGGCCTGCGGGGATCTGGGCGATGATGCTCTCGCGCACCTTCTCGGGGACCGCCATCACCATCTCGGTGGCGATATAGCCGGGGCAGACCGCGTTGGCGGTGATCCCGGCGCGCGCGCCCTCCTGCGCCAGAGAGCGCACGATGCCGAGGTCGCCCGCCTTGGTGGCGGCGTAGTTCACCTGCGCGAACTGACCCTTCTGGCCGTTGACCGAGCTGATCACGACCACCCGGCCGAACTTGCGCTCACGCATCCCCGGCCAGACCGGGTGGACGGTGTTGAACACGCCGGTCAGGTTGGTGCTGATCACCTGGTTCCACTGGTCGGGCGTCATCTTGTGGAACGGCGCGTCGCGGGTGATGCCGGCGTTGGCCACGACGATGTCGATGGGGCCGAGATCGGCCTCGACCTTGGCGACGCCCGCCTTGCTGGCCTCGTAGTCGGCGACGTTCCATTTATAGACCGGGATCCCGGTCTCCGCCTTGAAGGCGTTCGCGGCCTCGTCGTTGCCCGCGTAATTCGCGGCGACGGTGCAGCCCGCCGCCTTGAGCGCCTTGGAAATCGCCGCGCCGATGCCGCGCGACCCGCCAGTGACCAGCGCCACTCGTGCCATGGATGTCTCCTCCTGAGATGCGTTTCTTGATGGAAAGGGATGGAGGCGCGCACGTCGGGCGCGCGGCCCCGCGAGAACTCAGTCGCGCTCGACGCAGAGCGCAACGCCCATGCCGCCGCCGATGCACAGCGTGGCCAACCCCTTCTTGGCGTCGCGGCGCTGCATCTCGAACAGCAGCGTGTTCAGGATGCGGCATCCCGACGCGCCGATGGGGTGGCCGATGGCGATGGCGCCGCCGTTGACGTTCACGATCGACGGGTCCCAGCCCATGTCGCGGTTCACCGCGCAGGCTTGCGCGGCGAAGGCTTCGTTGGCCTCGACGAGATCGAGATCGCCCACCTTCCAGCCGGCCTTCTCCAGCGCCTTGCGGCTGGCGGGGATCGGCCCGGTGCCCATGATCGACGGATCGACCCCGGCGGTGGCGTAGGCGGCGATGCGCGCCAGCGGCGTGATCCCGCGCCGCTTCGCCTCGCTCTCGGTCATGAGAATCGTCACGGCGGCGCCGTCGTTGAGGCCCGAGGCGTTGCCCGCCGTCACCGTGCCGTCCTTGCTGAACGCCGGGCGCAGCTTGGCCATCGCCTCGATGGTGGCGCCGTGGCGGATGAATTCGTCGTTCTCGACCACCACCTCGCCCTTGCGGGTCTTGACGGTGAACGGCGCGATCTCGTCGCGGAACTTGCCCGCCTTCTGCGCGGCTTCGGCCTTGTTCTGGCTGGCCACGGCGAAGGCGTCCTGCTCATCGCGGGTCAGCTGCCACTGGCGCGCGACGTTTTCCGCAGTGGTTCCCATATGATAGCCGTTGAAGGCGTCCCACAGGCCGTCGCGGATCATGGTGTCGATGAACGACACGTCGCCCATCTTGGTCCCCTGCCGCAGGTGGGCGCAGTGGGGCGCGAGCGACATGCTCTCCTGCCCGCCCGCCACCACGATGTCGGCGTCGCCCAGCAGGATGTGCTGCGCGCCCAGCGCCACCGCGCGCAGGCCCGAGCCGCAGACCTGGTTGACCGTCCACGCCGAAGCCGAGATCGGCAGACCCGCGTTGATGTGCGTCTGGCGCGCGGGGTTCTGGCCGAGGCCCGCCGTCAGAACGTTGCCGAGGATGGTCTCCGACACATCCTCCGGCGCGACGCCTGCGCGCTTGAGCGCCGCAGTCACGGCGGCGACGCCCAGCTCGACCGCCGAGGTGGCGGCGAAGGCGCCGTTGAATGAGCCGACCGGCGTGCGCGCGGCCGAAGCGATGACGACATTGGTCATGGTGGCTTCCCTTGTCTTCCCCCCGCGGCGCCTGTTGCGGGCGGCGCGCTGCGTCGCACCTTAACAAAGCGTATCCGCTTCGCCCAGCGACCTATCGTAGCGCCGCACCTGCGAGATCGCGGTTGCGGCGCCGCGCCGCACGGCGTTACCATGGCGGCAGAAGCGGTCGTGGACCGCGCGCCCCGGAGCCAGCAGCCATGGACGGATCAGACGCCGCGAAACCGGCGCCCATCACCATCAAGAAATACGCCAACCGGCGGCTCTACAACACCGCCAAAAGCAGCTATGTGACGCTCGATCATCTCGCGGCCATGGTGCGCGACGGAGAGGATTTCGTGGTGTTCGACGCCAAGACCGGCGAGGACATCACCCGCAGCGTACTGACGCAGATCATCTTCGAGGAGGAGGCGAAGGGCGAGAGCCTGCTGCCGGCCACCTTCCTGCGCCAGATCATCCGCCTTTATGGCGACACGCTGCAGGGTTTCGTGCCCGGCTATCTGGAGGCCTCGATGGAGACCTTCACGCGCAATCAGGAAAAGATGCGCGAGCAGATGCGCGTGACGCTGGGCGCCAACCCGGCGCTGATGGGTTTCGAGGCGATGGCGCGCACCAACATGGAGTGGTTCCAGCGCGCCATGACGCTGTTCTCTCCCTACGCCGCGCTAAAGGGCGACGCGCTCAAGAGCGACGCCGCCAGGGGAGATGCGGCGAAGGGCGACGCCGCCAAGGGCGATGCGGCCAAGGTTGGGGGCGCGAAGGCGCTGGCGGCGCCGGCCGACGACGAGATCAAGGCGCTCAAGGACCGGCTGATCGACATGCAGCAGCAGCTTGACAAGATCGCCAAGGGAAGCTGACCAGACCCTGGGGCGGCGGCGTCAGATCTCGCCGCCCGCCGCCTCGTCGGCGACGTCGTCCTGCGGCGCGCGCCATTGCGGCGACAGCTCCGGCGCGCCGAAGCGATAACCTTGCAGGCAGTCCACCCCCAGCGCCAGCAGCGTATCGGCGTCGGCCTGGTTCTCGACGAACTCCGCCACCGTCGCCATGTCGAAGTTGCGCGCGATGCCGACCAGCGTATCGACGAACAGCATGTTGTCGGGGTCGGTGGCGACGCCGCGCACGAAGCCGCCGTCGATCTTCACCCAGTCCGGGCGGAAGTCGCGCACATGGCGGAACGACGAATAGCCCGCGCCGAAATCGTCGAGCGCGATCGCGGCGCCCAGCGCGCGCACCTCGTCGAGGAATTTTCGCGTCCGCTCGGCATCGACGACCGCCGCGCTTTCGGTCAGCTCCACGATCATGCGCTCGACGCAGCCGGGGTTGGCGGCGGCGGCGGCCTTGAGGTCGCGCATCCACGCCCGGTCGCGGGTGGTGCGCGCCGAGACGTTCACCGACAGCCGCTCGGTAGGGTGCGCGCGCAACGCCTCGATGGTCAGCCGCAGCACCCGCCGGTCGAGCGCGGCCACCAGGTCGAGCCGCTCGATCTTGGGCAGGAACTGCCCGGCGGCGATCCATTTGCCGGTGTCGTCCTGCAGCCGCGCCAGGCATTCGCGAAACGCCACGGCGTAGGGCGGCCGCGCCGAGACGACCGGCTGGAACGCCAGCGCGATGCGGTTGCTCTCCAGCGCGCGCATCACCGCGCGCGCGCCGTCGCGCATGGCGCTGGGGCTCGACTGCGCATCGTCCAGCGCCGCGTCGGCCACGAAAACGCCGCCGTCCGCCTCGCCGCAGGCCTCGTCGAGCGCGGCCAGCGCGGCGTCGAACGGCTCGGGCGAGGCCAGCGCCGTCGCCGACGCCACCGCCGCGCCGATCGACAGCGTCACCGACACCGGCCCGAAGCCCACGTCGAAGGCGCCATGCGCGATGTCTGCGGCGATGCGGCCGGCCCGCTCGCGAAACGCGCCCGCGTCGTCGCCGACGATGGCGGCGGCGAACTTCGCCCCGCCCACCCGCGCGATGGCGGCGTCGGGCGGCAGCGCGCGCGCCAGCCGCTCACCCACCATATGCGCCAGCGCCGCGCCCGCGTCATAGCCATAGACGCGGCTGAACTCGCGCATGTCGTCGATGCCGAACACGCAGCAGACCACCGGCGTCTCGGGCGGCAGCGTCTCGGCCAGATGGGTCAGATGCGCCTGGAGCGCGCCGCGCCCCGACGCGCGGCCCAGCGGCCCGGCGTCGCCGAAGTCCTCCACTCCTTCGGCCGCGCGCAGCACGCCCATGAAGCGCGGCGCGCCGTCGGGGCAGTCCTGCAGGCGCACCAGATGCGCGTCGCCCAGGCGGCGGGCCTCGCCCGGCGCGGCGTCGCTGAGGGCGCGGGCCGCGCGCGCGCCGTCGTCGGCAGTGAAACGCCCCGCGCCCGACAGCCAGCGCTGCGCGCCCTTGGCGCCCTCATACACATAGACGCCGACGCCCGCCGCGTTCAGCGCGTCTGCAAGCTCCGCCAGAGTGGCGCGCGGTCCCACCATCGCTCTCCCGGGTCGCTCTCGACCTGACGGTTGCACGCTACCGCCGATTTCCTGAATGTATCGTGAATTGTTGCGGTTAACATCCGTCAACCGGAAGTTGACCGAAACCCGAGCGCGGCGTCAAGCTCGGCCAGCCATGCCTCGGCGCCCGCGTCGCTGGGCGCGCGCCAGTCGCCGCGCGGCGACAGCGAGCCGCCGGAGCTGATTTTCGGGCCGTTGGGCATGGCGGAGCGCTTGAACTGGCTCGCGGCGAAGAACCGGCGCAGGAACACCCGCATCCACGCCGCGATCGCGTCGAGATCGTAGGCGACGCGGCGCCCGGCCGGCACGCCTTCGGGCCAGCGCCCCGCTTCGGCGTCGCGCCACGCCATCCACGCCAGATACGCCACTTTCGAGGGCCGCAGGCCGTAGCGGGTGATGTAATAGAGCGTGAAGTCCTGCAGCGCGTAGGGGCCCACCACGTCCTCGGTGCGCTGCGCGGGCGCCGCGCCGTCGCCGGGGATCAGCTCCGGCGAAATTTCGGTGGCCAGGATCGCGCGCAGCGCGTCCGACGCCGCCGCCCCGAACAGGTCGCGCTCGGCCACCCAGGCGATGAGATGCTGGATCAGCGTCTTGGGCGCGGAGGCGTTGACGTTGTAATGGCTCATCTGGTCGCCGACGCCGTAGGTGCACCAGCCCAGCGCCGCCTCCGAAAGGTCTCCGGTGCCCAGCACCAGCGCGCCGTGATGATTCGCCGCGCGGAACAGGAACGAGGTGCGCGCGCCCGCCTGCACGTTCTCGAAGGCGATGTCGTATTGCGGCGCGCCGTCCGCCGCCGGGTGGCCGATGTCGGCGAGCATCTGGCGGCAGGCGGGGGTCATGTCCACCTCCGCCGCCGTCACGCCCAGCGCGCGCATCAGCGCCCAGGCGCTGGATTTCGTCTGCGCCGAGGTGGCGAAGGCGGGCAGGGTGTAGGCGAGGATGTCGCTGCGCGGCCGCCCCAGCCTTTGCATCGCCTGCGCCGCCACCAGCAGCGCCTGCGTCGAATCCAGCCCGCCCGACACGCCGATCACCACCTTGCCGACGCCGGAGGCCTCCAGCCGCTGACGCAAGCCGTCGGTCTGGATCGCGTAGGCCTCGTAGCAGTCCGCGTCCAGCCGCGCAGGGTCGTCGGGGACGAAGGGAAAGCGCGGCGTGTGGCGCATCAAACCGATGTCGGCCGCGCGCGGCGGGTCGAGGCGAAAGCCGATACGCCGGAACGGCGGCTCGGACGGATTGGCGCGGGCGCAGGCGGAGAAACTGCCCAGCCGCATCCGCTCCGCCTGCAACCGCTCCAGGTCCATGTCGGCGAGGATCAGTTGCTCATCGTCGCAGAACCGCGCCGCCTCGGCCAGCAGCGCGCCGTTCTCATAGATCACCGCCTGACCGTCCCAGGCGAGGTCGGTGGTCGATTCGCCCTTGCCCGCCGCCGAAAACAGATAGCCGCAGACCTGCCGGGCCGAGGTGACGCGGCAGAGCGCGTGGCGATAATCGGCCTTGCCGATGGTGGCGTTGGAGGCGGAGAGGTTCGCCACCACGGTCGCCCCGGCCATCGCCGCGCGCGCCGACGGCGGGATCGGCGCCCAGACATCCTCGCAAACCTCCACCGCCAGGGTGAAATCGGGCAGATCCTCGGCCTGAAACAGCAGGTCGGCGCCGAACGGCGCCGTGCGCCCGGCGATGCGGATCGCGTCGCCCGCAGCCTCGGCGGCGGGCGCGAAGTGGCGCGCCTCATAGAACTCGCGGTAGTTGGGCAGATAGCTTTTCGGCGCGACGCCCAGCACCGCGCCCCGGTGCAGCACGACGCCGCAATTGTGCAGCCGCCCCGCCAGCCGCAGCGGCGCGCCCACCACGATCAGCGGGCGCAGGGCGGCGGTCTCCTGCGCCAGCCGCGCGATCGCCGCCTCCACCGCGTCGAGCAGCGCGCCCTGGTGCAGCAGGTCGTCGATCGCGTAGCCGCTGACGCTGAGTTCGGGGGTCAGCAGCACGGCGGCGCCCGCGTCGTCCGCCCGCCGCGCCAGCGCCGCGATGCGCTCCACATTGCGCGCGGGATCGGCGAGGCGCACAAGGGGCGTGGCGACGGCGCAGCGCGCGAAGCCCTGGGCGTAGGCGTTGAAGAATTGCGGCGGCGGCGTCAGGCTCATGCGGTCTCAGGCTCCTGCGGGGCCCGGCGGGCGCACGGGGCCGCTCAGTGCTACCGCCGATGCGCCGCGCCGCGCAACCTGCGCGGGCCGCCCGATGATTGACAGCGCCGCGGCGTGCGGCGACACCGCAGCATCGCAACGCCGCCGCGCGGCGTCCAGAGCACCGGAGACCGCCCGATGCGCCACCGCGCCTTGCTTCTGCCGCCGCTCGCGCTCGCGCTGCTTGGCGCCGTGGGCTTCGGCTGGGCGGCGTCGGGCGCCATCGAGGCCCGCACCATGGCGCGGCTGGCGCGCGCGGCGCAGGCCGGGGGGCACGACTGGCTGCGCATCGAGGTTGACGGCCTCAGCGCCGCGCTTGGCGGCGACGCGCCCGACGCGGCGGCGGCGACGGCGGCGCTGGCGGCCGCGCGCGCCGCCGCGCCGCTGGCGGCGCTGCGCGACGCGATCACGGTGGCTGCGGCGGCGCCGCCGCAATCTTTTACCCAGCCGCAGCCTCAGCCGGACACGCAACCGGCTGAAGGCGCCGCCGCCCCCGCCATCGCGCTTGAAATCCTGCGCGCCGCCGGGGGCGTGACCCTGATCGGCGTCGCGCCCAACCCGCAAGCGCGCGACCGTCTGGCCGCCGCGCTCGCCGAGGCGGCGCTGTCTGACGGGGCGGGTTCCGCCGCCGCCGCGCCCGCCGTGCAGATCGCCGCCGACGCGCATGGCGACGATCCGCCGAACTGGCGCGCGCTGGAGGCGGCGGCCGTCTCCGCCGCCGAGCACTTGCGGCTGGGCCGCATCGCCTTTGCGCCGGGGTCGTTCGCGGTGTCGGGGCTGCCCGCGTCGGAGGCGGCGCGGATCGCCATCGAGCGGGGCGCGCGGGCGCTTCGGGCGGGCGGCGTGGCGGTCACGCTCGATCTTGCGGCCCCTGCGGCGCAGGCGGGCGCGCCGGTTTTCGACATCGAACTGCGCGCGGGCGCCGCGGATTTGCGCGCCTGCGCCACGCCGGACGCGGCCGCCGCCGAAACGCTGACGCAGGCGCTGGCGCAGGCGCTGGGCGCGGTCGATCTGACCGGCGGACCCTGCGCGCCGCTGGACGGCGCGGCGGAGAGCGCCGCAGAGGGCGCCGCAGAGAGCGCCGCAGAGGGCGCCGTAGAGGGCGCCGCCGAAAGCCTTGCCGAGCGCGCCGCCGCAGGGGCGCGCTGGTCGCGCGTCGCGCAGGCGGGTCTGGCCGCGCTCAGGCAGGCGCAAGGCGGGCGCTTTCGTCTGGAGGGCGTCGCCGCCAGTTTCGCGGCGGCGGGCGCGGGCGCGGGTCAGGTCGATGCGGCGGTGGCGCGGCTGGCGGCGGCGATGCCCAAGGGCTTCAGCCTGACGACCGAGGGCGTCAGCCCGGCGCCGCCCGCCCCTGCGGTCGCCAGCGGCGCGGTGTGGCTGCGCGTGCGCGCGACGCCGGAGCTCGTGCTGCTGACCGGCGCCGCGCCCGACATCGCGACCCGCGCGGCGGTGACGTCCTACGCGGCGGCGGTGTTCGGCGCCGAGCGCGTGCATGAGGGCATGGCGGTCGCGCAGGCGCATGGCGCCGAGGGCTGGCGCGCAGCGGCGCTGGGCGCGCTCGACGCGCTGGCGCAGCTCGATTCGGGCGCGGTGGAGGTGGTGGACGGGCGCGTCGCGCTGACCGGCGTCACTCGCGATCCCGCCGCCGTGCGCGTCAGCCATCTGGCGCTGGCGGCCCCGGCGCAGAAGGGCTGGCGCGGCGAGACCAAGATCACGGTCGATCTCGCCGCCCGCGCCGCGCAATCGCTTCTGGCGCCGCAGGCCTGCGCCGCGCGCATGTCCGAACAGACCGAAGGCACGCCGATATTGTTCGCGACCGGCAGCGCCGAGATCGCGAATGAGAGCGCGCCTGCGCTGGATGCGCTGTCGGCCACGCTGCGCCGCTGCGCCAACGGCGCCATCGAGGTCGGCGGCCACACCGATAGCCAGGGATCGGCGGGCTACAACCTCTCGCTGAGCCAGGCGCGGGCCGAGGCGGTGCGCGCGGCGCTGGTCGCACGCGGCGCGCCATCGGGCGCGCTGGTCGCGCGCGGCTATGGCGAACATGCGCCCATCGCCGACAACGCCGACGAGGCGGGCCGCGCGCGCAACCGCCGCATCGCCTTCACCGCCCTGCCGCCGCCAGCCGCCCGTCAGGGCGAAGCGCCGGACTCGAAGAATACGCCCCCGCTGAATGCGATCCCGGAGACCACGCCATGACCCGCATCACGCTCGCCCTGTCGATTGCGGCGCTGCTGCTGCTGGCGATGGCGCTGGGGGTGGCGCTTCACTGGCTGTGGCTGCGCCTCGCCCGCGATCCGGGGGCCGAGGCGCTGCGGCTGGGCGCGCTGACCACGCAGCTGCATGCCGCCGAGGCGGTGGCGCGCGAGGCGCAGCGCCGCGCCGAGGTGGCGGAGGCGGCGCTGGAGGCCGAGCGCGCCGCCGTCGAGATCCGAATCGCCGCCGCGCTGTCAGAGACCCGCGCCGAACGCGACGCCGCCATGGAGTCGATCGGCGACGCCCGCCGCGAGGCCGCCGAATGGCGCGCGGCGCTGGAGGCGCGCACCGCCGAGACCCCGAACGCCTGAGGCTGACGCCTGAGGCTGGCGCCTGCCGGTCACCATGCCGCCGCGCGCCGGATCAGATCATGTTCAGGGGATGATGACCGGGATTGGTGGGTGCGCACGGGCTCGAACCGTGGACCCGCTGATTAAGAGTCAGCTGCTCTACCAACTGAGCTACGCACCCCAACCTCGGTGAGCCGCTCTATAGGGGCGCGCGCCCGGCTTGGCAAGACGCCGCCTGCAGCCTTTCCAGCGCGGCGCGCAGCGCGGCGGGAAGCGGGGCGGGGCGGCGGGTGGCGCGGTCCACATAGACATGCACATAGCGGCACACCGCCGCAGCCTCCGGCGCCGCGCCCCACAGCGCCAGCCGATAGGTGACCGAACTGCGCCCGATCCGCGCCACCGCAAGCCCGGTCTCGACCGTCTCGGGAAAGCCCACGGCGGCGAAAAAGCGGCAGGCGGTCTCGGCCACCACGCCGATCACGCTGCCCTCGCCCGCATCCCCCGGCGCATCTCCGGGCGCATCTCTGGGCGCGGCGAGCGCGCCGCTGTCGATCAGCCAGCGGTTCACCGCGCTGTCGAAATACTCGTAATAGACGACGTTGTTCATGTGGCCGTAGGCGTCGTTGTCGCGCCAGCGGGTCGCGTCGCGCCAGCGCGCCGCGAAGGCGCCGCGCAGCGGGCGCTCGGCGCCGATCCCGTCTTGGCCCATCGTCGCAGTCCCCGATCTGTCAACGCGGCTGGACAGCGCCGCCGCGAATGCCGAAAGTGCCGCGCGACAGGCAGTTTTGGAAGGACCAACCCCCACATGGCGACCGTTTTTCCGTTCTCCGCCATCGTCGGGCAGGAGGAGATGAAGCGCGCGCTGCTGATCGCGGCGATCGACCCCGGCGTGGGCGGCGTGCTGGCGTTTGGCGACCGGGGCGCGGGCAAATCGACCGCCGTGCGCGCGCTGGCGGCGCTGCTGCCGCCGATCGCGGTGGTGGCGGGCTGTCCCTACGGCTGCGACCCCGGCGCGCGCGCCTGCGCAGGGCCGGGATGCGGCAAGTGGGGCGGGCCTGCGGCGGTCGCGCCGACGCCGGTGGTCGATCTGCCGCTCGGCGCCACCGAGGATCGCGTGGTCGGCGCGCTCGACCTCGAGCGGGCGCTGACGCGCGGCGAGAAGGCGTTCGAGCCGGGGCTGCTGGCGCGCGCGCATCGCGGCTTTCTCTATATCGACGAGGTTAACCTGCTGGAGGATCACCTGGTCGATCTGCTGCTCGACGTGGCGGCCTCGGGTGAGAACGTGGTGGAGCGCGAGGGTCTGAGCATCCGCCACCCGGCGCGATTCGTGCTGGTGGGCAGCGGCAACCCCGAGGAAGGCGAGTTGCGCCCGCAGCTGCTCGACCGCTTCGGCCTGTCGGTGGAGGTCAGCACGCCGCGCGATCTGGCCGACCGCATCCTGGTGGTGCGCCGCCGCGACGCCTTTGACCGCGACCGCGAGGCGTTCACGGCGGAATGGGCGGCGGAGGAGGAGGCGCTGCGCGCGAAAATCCTCGCCGCGCGCGCCCGCGTCGCCGAGGTCGCGGCGCCCGACGCGGCGCTGGAGAACGCCGCCAGGCTGTGCATCGCGCTGAACGCCGACGGGCTGCGCGGCGAGCTGACGCTGCTGCGCGCGGCCCGAGCGCTCGCCGCCTATCACGGCGACGCGGGCGTGACCGACGCCCACCTGCGCGCCGTCGCCCCTGCCGCGCTGCGCCACCGGCTGCGCCGCGACCCGCTTGACGAGGCGGGGTCCGGCGCCCGCGTGGCGCGCGCGCTCGACGCGGTGCTGGCGGCGTGAACGCCGCCGCGCCCGTCGTCTCCGGCGGCGCATCGCCGGGCGCGGCTGTGGCTGCGGTTGCGGCTGCGGGCGCGGTTGCGGGATCGGCTGCGGGATCGGCTGCGGGCGGAGCGTGGGCCGACGCCGCGCTGGCGGCGGACCTGCTGGCGCTCGATCCGGCGGGCCTCGGCGGCGCGCGGCTGCGCGGGCGGCCCGGCCCGGCGCGCGACGCCTGGCTGGCGCGGCTGGGCGCGGGCCTGCCGCAGGGCGCGCCGGTGCGCCGCATCCCCGCCCATATCGGCGAGGAGCGGCTGCTGGGCGGGCTGGACCTCGCCGCCACGCTGCGCGCCGGGCGGCCGGTCACGCAGAAGGGTCTGCTGGCGGAATGCGACGGCGGCGTGGCGGTGCTGGCGATGGCCGAGCGGGCGGGCGCTACGGTCGCCGCCCATCTGGGCATGGCGCTCGATGTCGGCGCGGTGACGCTGGCGCGCGACGGGGTGGAGGCGCGCGTCCCTGCGCGGCTGGCGGTGGTGGCGCTGGACGAGGGCGCCGAGGACGGCGAGGCGGCGCCGCCCGCGCTGGTCGAGCGGCTGGCTTTCGATCTCGATCTCGACCGGCTGCGCCCCGCGCCGGTCGCGCCGCGCGATCTGGCGGCGGCGCGGGCGCGCCTGCCGGGGGTGACACTTCCCGCGCCGCTGATGGAGGCGCTGTGCGCCGCGACCGTGGCGCTGGGCGTCGCCAGCCCGCGCGCCGCGCTGTTCGCGCTGCGCGCCGCGCGGGCGCTCGCGGCGCTGGAGGGGCGCATGGAGGCGGACGAGGCCGACGCGGCGCTGGCCGCGCGCCTCACGCTGGGGCCGCGCGCCACCCAGGCGCCGGCGCCGCCGCAGGAGGAGACGCCCGAGGAGGAGACGCCCGAGGAGGAGACGCCCGACGACGCGCCTGATGACGAAACGCCCGATCCTGACGCCCGTCCCGACGCGCCGCCACCGCAGGAGCCGCCGCAGGAGACGCCCGAAGACGCCGCCGACGACGACGGCCCCGACCTCGACGCACTGACTGAGATGATGATCGCCGCCGCCCGCGCGGCCTTGCCCGCCGGACTGCTGGAGGGGCTGCGCGCGGGGCCTGCGGCGCGCGGCGGCGGGGCGGGCACGGCGGGCGCGCTGCGCAAGGCGGCGACGCGGGGTCGGCCGATCGGCGCGCGCGCGGGGCGGCCCGAGGGCGGCGCAAGGCTCGATCTGGTCGAGACGCTGCGCGCCGCCGCGCCGTGGCAGCCGCTGCGCCGCCGCGCGGCGCCTGAGCGTTTGGGCGTGCTGGTGCGGCGCGAGGATTTCCGCATCCGCCGCTTCAAGCGCCCCGCCGAGACGGTGACGATCTTCGCGGTGGACGCCTCCGGCTCCGCCGCCGCGCAGCGGCTGGCCGAAGCGAAGGGCGCGGTCGAGCTGTTGCTGGCGGAAAGCTATGTGCGCCGCGACCGGGTGGCGCTGGTGACGTTTCGCGGCGCGGCCGCCGAGCTGGCGCTGCCCGCGACGCGGGCGCTGGCGCGGGCCAAGCGGGCGCTGGCGGGGCTGCCCGGC
The DNA here is from genome assembly GCA_964599185.1 of uncultured Rhodobacterales bacterium. Classification (GTDB taxonomy): domain Bacteria; phylum Pseudomonadota; class Alphaproteobacteria; order Rhodobacterales; family Rhodobacteraceae; genus Rubrimonas. The sequence continues at coordinate 13,038 of CAZRFB010000084.1, forward strand.
GGCGGCGGCACGCCGCTCGCCGCCGGGATCGACGCCGCGCTGGCCGAGGCCGAGGCCGCCCTGCGCCACGGCTGGACGCCGACGCTGGTGCTGTTGACCGACGCGCGCGGCAATGTGGCGCGCGACGGCGCGGGCGGGCGGCCCCGCGCCATGGCCGAGGCGATGGCGGCGGCGGCGCGGGTGCGCAGCCTTGGCGTCGGCGCGCTGCTGATCGACGCCAGCCCCCGCGCCAACCCTGACGCGGGCGCGCTCGCGGCGGCGATGGGCGCGCGTTATCTGGCGCTGCCGCGCGCCGATGCGGCGATGCTGTCGGGCGCGGTGCGCGCGGCGCAGGCGGCGGATTGAGCCGGTGCGCCCGCGCTGGATGCGCCGCATGGTTTGGGCCCTCGCTTGGGCGCCGTGCGGGCTTTTGTGGGTCGGCGCGGCGGCGGCGGGCGCCTGGACCCAGCCGCAAGGCGCGGGGTTTCTGAGTTATGGCGCCAACTATTACGCCACCGACTCGGGCGGCTATGAGGAGGTCGCCTCCGCGCTCTACGCCGAATACGGCGCGTTCGAGGCGGTGACGCTGGGCGGCGCGCTGGAGACCAGCTATCCGGTCGGCGTGTCCTCCGGTCAGGAGAGCGACCTGACCATGAGCGGCTTCGCCCGCTTCCGGCTTTATCAGGGCGCGCAGGGCGACCCGTTCTCGGCGCAGATCGGCGTCACCCTGCCGCTGGGCGACGTGGTGGACACCGGCCAGGCCCAGCTTGACCGGGAGCGCGACATCGACCTGCGGCTGCTCTATGGGCGCGGCTTCGGCACGGACTGGGGCGACGCCTTCATCGACGCGCAGGCGGGCCTGCGGCTGCGGCTGGAGGACAGCGCCGACGAGATCCGGCTCGACCTGACGGCGGGCCTGCGCCCGGCGCCCGGCTGGCTGATGATGGCGCAGGCGTTCGGCACGCTGGGCCTGCGCAACGCGGATCCGTTCGGCGACGATTTCGACGTGCTGAAACTGGCGCCCTCGGTAGGCTGGCAGATCACCGAGCGCGCGACGCTGGTGCTGGGCGTCGAGCGTGAGGTCGCCGGGCGCAACATCGACCTCGGGACGCGGTTCAAGCTGTCGGTGTGGACGACTTTCTGAGCGGGCTTTTGATCCGGCGTCTGGTCGGGCCTCGGATCGGGCGGCGGCCGACCCCGCGCAGGGCCCCGAATCCGATTCAGCTGACCGGTGACGCGAGGATGCTCTGGAGGTAGTCTGTTGACCATCCGGCGCGTTTTCTTCGGGACTTGATCGAGCTTTTGTGGCGTTCGGCGCGCACGAGGTTGAGGGCGAAGTGTCTGACGGTGGCCATGTTTCGGGCGCCGTGACCCTTGCGCAGGCGGGAGAGGTCGTCGCCAAAGGCGACGTCGAGCACCCAGTGCAGGCGGTTTTCGATGGCCCAGTGCTCGCGCACCGCCTCTGCGGCGTCTGCTGCGCCGAGGGCGCGGGAAGCGATGAAGTAGCGGATCTCGGACCGGGCGACGCCGCGGCTTTCGACGCAGGTCTCGGCGCGCAGCAGGCAGGCGGCGCCGGGCAGGCGCAGCTCGCCCGGGAAGCGGCGGTCGTCCTTGAGCCAGTCGGTCTCGCGCAGAACCGTCATGCGGCGCTGCCCGATGCGGCCATGGCCCTTGTCGAGGTCGAGGCGGGTCTCGAGCCGGTCTGCGGCCTCGGCGAAGGCGGCCTCGACCTCGGCGCGCAACGTCGGCTGGTTGGCTTTGACGGCGAGCAGATAGTCGGCGCCCTGGGCGGTGATCGCCTGCGCGACGGCGGCGTTGGGGACGATGGCGTCGATGGAGACCAGCGCGCCGCGCAGCCCGTCCCCGGCGCCAAGCCGTTCAAGCAACAGCGGAAACTGCGGCCTGCGCGCCCGCCTTGTCCGGCGCCGCCGCCTGCGCCGGCGCCAGCCTGGCGGTGGTCGCGCAGGCGGAGACCAGGCGCAGCGGCGGCGCGCCTGCGCTGCGGTCGTGGCTGCGGCGCGAGGTCTTGCCGTCGATCGCCACCAGCCCGGCCTTGTCCGGCCAGCTTGCGCGCACCCAGTCGGAGAACGCCGCCGAGAACAGGCCCGGGTTGATGCGGTTCATCAGGATCGTGAGCCAGCGCTCGCCGGGCACGCCATGCGCATAGGGCAGATGCCTGCGGAGAAAGCCGATGTGCGCTTCGCCCCAGGCCGCGATGTCCTCGTAGTCGTCGCAATCGGCGATCGTGCCGCACACCACGAGCAGCAGGATCTCCGGCAGCGGATGCAGGATGCGCCGCACGTCGCGGGGATCCTCCACCGCTGCAAAATGCTCAAGAAGCGCCGAAAGGCGGGATTTGCGAGGCAAGAGATCGGCGACAGGGGTCATGGACGGCTCCAAAATCACGGCCGCCGCATCGATTCAGCAAATCTCCCGCTTGTCACCTGTCATTTGAGTTCGGAGCCGTGTGCGGCGCGGCTTGACTGTTGTCATTGTGCGACGCCCTGCTCAAACTGTGTGGCGGGCCTCGGCGCCCGCTCTATGCGCGATTGTGATCGCCGGGCATTCGTGTAACACACTATGCAAGGTCCGGCCTGCGGGCCGACGAGGGATTGATATAAGGGGCCGCGCATTCGACGCGGACCCGTAACCTGAACGGAGAAGAGGGATGAATACTGTTTCCCGCGCTATCCTCGCCGTCGCCGCGCTTTCGGCGGCCGGCTGCACCACCAATCTGCCCGGCGGCTCGCTCGCCAAGACCTTCGGCGCCGAGAGCTTCCTCGGGTCCGAGATCGGCGGGGCGGACTTCAACGCCAACCTGGCGCGCAGCTACCAGAATCTCGCCGCCTACAACGCCAACACCGACGTCAACTGGCTCGACACCACGGTGTACATGGGCCGCTCGGACGCCGCCGCCGCCGGCTCGCCCCTGCCGCTCTATGAGCCCGCCGACTTCGGCGTGAATGGCGACCTGACCGCCCTGCGCGCGCAGACCATCGCCGCCGTGGGCGAATACGCTGCGGAGCGTCCGGCCGAGTGCGCCGAGATGTACGCCAACTACGACTTCCTCGTGGAGCAGACCTATCAGGCGCCGGGCACCATCCCCGAGAACGCCCGCGCCAAGTTCGACGCCTCCTACAGCGCCTGCGTCGGTGTGCAGGTCAGCGACATGACCGTGTACTTCGGCTTCAACCGCGCCGATCTCGACGCCGCCGCGCGCAGTGTGGTGGATGACGTCGCCGCCGCCGTCGCCTCGGCCGCCTCGGCGATCTCGGTCGTCGGCCACACCGACACCGTGGGTTCGCAGGGCTACAACCAGGGCCTGTCCGAGCGTCGCGCCAACACCGTCGCCAACCGGCTCGTGTCGGGCGGCGTGGACGCCGGCCGCATCACCACCGCCGGCCGGTCGTGGCTGGAGCCTGCGGTTGACACCGGCCCGAACGTGCGCTCGCAGGCCAACCGTCGCGTCGAGATCACCGTCGGCGAGTAAGACGGTTCGGCGACGCCGATCCTGAGTTTGAACCGCCCCGCGCGCCCTGCGCGGGGCGGTTCTCATTTTCCGGCGCCGCATTGACCGCGCCCGCGCTTGGCGCCATGTCGCAGTGCATGGCGCGCATCGTATTCATTATCCTGACGCTGGCTTTCGCCGCCCCCGCATCGGCGCAGGGGTCGCAGCCCCCCGCCGCGCCGCCGCTGGAGGATATGGCGCGCGCGATGCGCGAGGCGCTGGAGGCGTTCAGCGACCAGATTGCGCCCTGGGCCGAACAGCTGGGCCGCCTGCTCGACGATCCGGGCGCCTATCAGGCGCCGGAACTGCTGCCAAACGGCGACATCATCATCCGCCGCAAACCGGACGCGCCGCTGCGCGACCCCGCGCCCGGCCTCGACCTCTGACCCTCTGCGCCGCTAAGGATCGCCCAATGACCGCTGAGACCCGCATCGCCCGCGACCATGCCGACCCCGCCGCCGACGCCGCACCCGACACCGCACCAGACGCCGAGCTGGGCGCGCTGCCGGAGTGGCGGCTCGACGACCTCTACGCCGCCCCCGACGACCCGGCGCTGCGGCGCGATCTCGACTGGGCGCGGACAGCGGCGGCGGATTTTGCGGCGCGCTGCGAGGGCAAGCTGGCGGCGCTCGACGGCGACGCGCTGGCGGGCGTGATCGCGGCGTATGAGAAGATCCAGCTCAAGCTGGGACGCGTGATGTCCTACGCCAGCCTGCGCTACCAGCAGAACACCGGCGAGGCGGCGCGCGCCAAGTTTCTCGGCGACATGCAGGGCGAAGTCACCGACCTGACCACGCCGCTGGTGTTCTTCACGCTGGAGCTGAACCGCATCGACGACGCCGCGCTGGCCGCGAAGCTGGGCGAGAGCGCGGCGCTGACCCATTGGCGGCCCTGGATCGACAAGGTGCGCGCTTTCCGTCCGCATCAGCTGTCGGACGAACTGGAGAAGTTCGAACACGATCGTTCCGTGGTGGGCGCCTCGTCCTGGGTACGGCTCTATGACGAGACCACGGCGGCGCTGAAATTCGACGTGGGCGGCGAGACGCTGTCGCTGGAGGCGACGCTCAACCGCCTGTCCGACCCCGACCGCGCCCGGCGCGAGACCGCCGCCCACGCGCTGACCGCCGTTTTCCGCGACAACCTGCGGCTGTTCACCCTGATCATGAACACGCTGGTCAAGGAAAAGGAGATCGACGACCGCTGGCGCAAGTTCGCCACGCCGCAGGCGATGCGCCACCTCGCCAATCGGGTCGAGCCGGAAGTGGTGGACGCGCTGGCGGCGGCGGTGAAAGAGGCGCTGCCGCAGCTCTCGCACCGCTACTACGCCATGAAGGCGCGCTGGATGGGGCTGGACAAGCTGGCGTTCTGGGACCGCAACGCCCCCCTGCCCGACAGCGACGACCGCAAGATCGGCTGGGACGAGGCGCGCGAGACCGTGCTGGGCGCCTACGCCGACTTCGCGCCGCAAATGGCGGAGATCGCCAAACCGTTCTTCGAGAACGGCTGGATCGACGCCCCGGTGAAGCCCGGCAAAAGCCCCGGCGCCTTCGCGCACCCTACGGTGTCAGACGTGCACCCTTACGTTCTGCTCAACTACATGGGCAAGACGCGCGACGTGATGACGCTGGCGCATGAACTGGGCCACGGCGTGCACCAGACGCTGGCGGCGCAGCAGGGCGAATTGCTGAGCCGCACGCCGCTGACGCTGGCGGAGACGGCGTCGGTGTTCGGCGAGATGCTGACCTTCCAGCGCCTGCTGCGCGCCGAGACCGACCCCAAGCGGCGCAAGGCGCTGCTGGCGGGCAAGGTCGAGGACATGCTCAACACCGTGGTCCGCCAGATGGCGTTCTATGATTTCGAAGGCCGGGTCCACGCCGCGCGGCGCGAGGGCGAACTGACGCCCGAGCGGCTGGGCGAGATCTGGATGGCGGTGCAGCGCGAAAGCCTGGGGCCGGTGTTCGACCTTGGCGACGGCTATGAGACGTTCTGGACCTATATCCCGCATTTCATCCACACGCCGTTCTACGTCTATGCCTACGCTTTCGGCGACGGGCTGGTGAACGCGCTCTACGCCGTCTATCGCGACGGCGCGCCGGGGTTTCAGGACCGCTATTTCGACATGCTGCGCGCAGGCGGCGCCAAGCATCACCGCGAGGTGCTGGCGCCGTTCGGGCTGGACGCCGCCGACCCGCAGTTCTGGCGCGGCGGCTTGCAGCTGATCATCTCGATGATCGACGAGCTTGAGGCGCTGGATGGCTGAGGATGGCCCGACAGGCGGCATATGTGGCGTCGGCCTGAGCATCGGTTACGGGGCCGAGGGGCTGGACGATCTCGGCCCGGCGCTCGACCGCTTTACCGGCCTGGGGCTTGATTCGGTCGAGATCTTCCTGCCCTCGCTGGGCGTCGTGGCCGGGGCGCGGGTGCGCGCCGGGGCGCTGGCGCGGCTGCGCCGCATCTGCGCCGACCGTCCGTTCGCCCTCACGCTGCACGGGCCGCTGGGCGGCAACCTTGGCGACCTCGCGCACCAGACCGTACAGCGCGACGCGACCCGCGCCTGTCTTGAGGTCGGCGCCGAGATCGGCGCGACCGCGCTGGTGCAGCACGCCGCCGTGCTGCGCGGCGACGGGCCGGACGCGCGGGCGCGCGACGGCGAGATCGCGGCGCTGCGCGCGCTGGCGCCGCAGGCGGCGGCGGCGGGCGTCGTCTTGTGCGTCGAGACCATGTTCGCGCGCGACGGCGAGTGGACCGCAGCGCCGCACGAACTGGCCGAAACGCTGGCGGCGGTGGACAGCCCCTGGGTGGGCGCCACGCTCGATTTCGGCCACGCGATGCTGAACGCGAAGCGGCGCGGCTTCGACTATCTGGCCTCGGTCGCGGCGCTGGCGCCCCATGCGCGCCACCTGCACGTTCACGACAACTTCGCTCAGCCGGCGGCGTTCCGGCCATGGTCGCGCGGCGACGCGATCCTGTTCGGCTTCGGCGATCTGCACCTGCCGCCGGGCGCGGGCGCGGCGCCGTGGGGCGCGCTGGCCGCCCTGCCCTACGGCGGCCCGGCGATCGCCAATCTGGAGCTCGACGCCCGCTGGCGCGCCGAGTGGCCCGAGGCGATCGCCTGGATGCGGGAATGGATCGCGCAGACCATGGCCAGCCCGGCGGCGCGCACGGCGCGCGCGGCGGCGCGCTGACGCCGTTTCGCCGCCCCCCGTTTCGCTGCACAGACGGATCGCCTATATCTGGCGCACCGCAGTCGCGCGGGCGCCGACAAGCGCCTTGCGCCCGCCTTGATGGACATTCACGCTCGTGCGCATGACAAAAGCACCGCTCGCCGCCGCGCTGATGGCGCTCAGCTTGATCGCCGCACCGCTCGCCGCCCCCGCGCAGGAGGACGCGCGCGACCTCGCCCGCATCTCCAACGACCTCGCCGCCACCGAGACGCTGCAGGGAACCTTCGTGCAGGTCGATCCCAACGCGGTGGTGACCGACGGGCGGTTCTACATGCGCCGCCCGGGCCGCCTGCGCTTCGAATACAGCCCGCCCAACCCGACGCTGGTGATCGCCGACGGCTTCTGGGTGGCGGTGGTGGACGCGCGCGACGGCAACGCGGATCGCTATCCGCTGTCGGAGACGCCGCTGAACCTGCTGCTCAAGGAAAACGTCGATCTGCGCCGCGAAGGCTCGGTGACGCGGGTCGAGCGCGCCAACGGCCAGATTTCGGTGACGGCGCGCGACCCCGACGGCAAGACGCAGGGCGAGATCACCATGATCTTCTCCAGCAACCCGCTGGAGCTGCGCCAGTGGATCGTCACCGACGCGCAAGGCCAGATGACGACCGTGGCGCTGGACGACATGCGCACCAATGTGCCGATCCCGGCGTCGCAGTTCGTCGTCGAGGACGCCGCCCGTGACAACTGACCCCGCCGCCGCAGGCCCCACCGGCCTCGACGACATGGCGCCCTGGCTGCGCCGCAACCGCGTCACCGAGGTGGAGTGCCTGCTGGCCGACATGTCGGGCGTGGCGCGCGGCAAGATCCTGCCGACCGAAAAGTTTCTCAGCTCCGCCGCCGAGGGCGGGCTGCGGCTGCCCGAATCGATCTTCATCCAGACCGTGACCGGCGATTTCGTGGACTCATCGGTGATGGACGACACCGAGCCGGACCTGATCCTGCAACCCGACCCTTCCGCGATGCGGCTGGTGCCGTGGTATGACGAGCCGACCGCGCAGGTGGTCTGCGACGCCTTCCGCCGCGAAGGCGCCGAGAGCGACATCGCCCCGCGCGCCATCCTCAAGCGGGTGCTGGCGCTCTACGCCGACAAGGGCTGGAAGCCGGTCGTGGCGCCGGAGCTTGAGTTCTATCTGTGCAAGAAGAACCTCGACCCCGACTATCCGCTGGAGCCGCCGGTGGGCAAGTCGGGCCGGCCCGAGACCGGGCGGCAGAGCTATGGCATCGACGCGGTCAACGAGTTCGATCCGATCTTCGAGGACATGTATGACTGGTGCGAGGCGCAGGGCCTCGACGTCGATACGCTGAT
>CAZRFB010000085.1:0-3151 GCA_964599185.1 uncultured Rhodobacterales bacterium
CTTCAAGTTCCTGCCCAGCCGCAAGACCTCGGTGGACGAGATCAACGCCGCGATCCGCGCCGCCGCCGACGGCCCGCTGAAGGGCGTCCTCGGCTACACCGACCAGCCCAACGTGTCGTCGGACTTCAACCACGACCCGCATTCCTCGATCTTCCACCTCGACCAGACCAAGGTGATGGATGGCGACTTCGTCCGCGTCATGAGCTGGTATGACAACGAGTGGGGCTTCTCGAACCGGATGCTGGATACGGCGGTGGCGCTGGCCAAGACGATGTGATCCCGATGGCGCCGCGTCCGCCGAAACTCCTGAGATCGCTGGCGCGGCGCTTCGGGTTCGATCTTGTCTCTCGCGCGCCGATGGCGGCGTTGCCGACCAGCGGAGACATCGTGTCCTTTGCGCAGGACGGCAAGACGGTGCGCTTTTTCGTGTGCGATCCGCGCGACGAAGTGCAGGCCGCGCATGCCGATGGGGCTTTCTATGAGCCGGAGGAACTGGCGCTGATCGCGGCCCGGCTGCCTGCTGGCGGGCGGTTCGTGGATGTGGGAGCGAACGTGGGCAATCACGCCGTGTTCGCCGCTGTGGTCTGCGGCGCTGGACAGGTGGTGTGTTTCGAGCCCTCCGAGGCCGCAAGACTGATCCTTGCGGTGAATCTCGCGCTGAACGGGGCGTGCGATCGGGTCCGCATCATCGATTGCGCCGTGTCCGACCGGTCCGGCGCGGCGCGGCTTGAGCGCGACGCCAGTGGCGCGCTGGGCACGGCGCGCCTGTCGCCGACCGGCGCGGGCGAGGCGGTCAGGACGATGCGCCTGGACGATGCCGCCTTCGACGGACCCATCGCCTTTCTGAAGATCGACGTGGAGGGCCACGAGGTCGCGGCGCTGCGCGGCGCAGAGGCGGTCATCCGCCGGGACCGTCCCGACATCCTGATCGAGGTCGCCGACGAGAACCGCGCCGCAACCGAGGCGCTGCTCGCGGCCTACGGCTATCGGATCGAAGCGACGCATCGGCGCTACGCCGAGAATGAAAACCTTCTTGCCGTCGCCCAGTGAGACGACGACGCCGATATAGGGGAGACACGAGCGATGGCTTTCAAGACACTGGACGATTTTGATCTCAAGAACAAACGCGTCCTCACCCGCGTCGATCTCAACGCGCCGGTGCGCGACGGCGTGGTGACCGACGACACCCGCCTGCGCGCCGTGGCGCCGACCATCCGCGACATTCTGGCCGGGGGCGGCAAGCCGATCCTGCTGGCGCATTTCGACCGGCCCAAGGGCAAGGTCGTCCCCGCCATGAGCCTGAGGCCGATCGCGGCGGCGCTGGCGGCGGCGCTGGGCGTCGAGGTCGATTTCACCGACGATTGCGTTGGCGACGCGGCGGAGCAGGCGGCGGCGGCGCTGGCGCCGGGGCGCGCGCTGCTGTGCGAGAACACCCGCTTTCATGCGGGCGAGGAGGCTAACGACCCGGCCTTCGCGGCGCAGATGGCGCGGCTGGGCGACATCTATTGCAACGACGCCTTCTCCGCCGCGCACCGCGCCCACGCCTCGACCGAGGGGCTGGCGCATCTGATGCCGAACTGCGCCGGGCGGCTGATGGAGGCGGAGCTCAAGGCGCTGGAGAAGGCGCTGACCGCGCCGGAGCGTCCGGTGGTGGCGGTGGTCGGCGGCGCCAAGGTCTCGACCAAGCTCGACCTGCTGGGCAACCTGATCGGCAAGGTCGATCAGCTGGTGGTCGGCGGCGCCATGGCCAACACCTTCCAGCTCGCCAAGGGCCTGAAGGTCGGCAAGTCGCTGGTCGAGGCGGAGATGGTCGGCACCGCGCGCGACATCCTTTCGCGCGCGGCGGGCAAGGGTTGCGAGATCGTGCTGCCGCTCGACGCCCAGATCGCGCGCAAGGTCGAGAAGGGCGTCCCCTCGGAAGTGGTCGCCATCGACGCGGTGCCCGACGACGCGCTGATCCTCGACGCGGGCCCCGCGACCGTGGCCGACCTCGCGCGCCGCTTCGAAGGCGCAAAAACCGTGGTCTGGAACGGTCCGCTGGGCGTGTTCGAGATCGCGCCGTTCGACATGGCCACCCGCGCCGCCGCGCTCAAGGTGGCGGAACTGACCCGCGCCGGGCGGCTCTTGAGCGTGGCGGGCGGCGGCGACACGGTGTCGGCGCTCAATCAGGCCGGGGCGGCGGGCGACTTCTCGTTCATCTCCACGGCGGGCGGCGCGTTTCTGGAGTGGCTGGAGGGCAAGACCCTGCCCGGCGTCGCGGCGCTGGGCGGCTGATTGCGCAAGCCCCGCGACGGCGCGCTTGACTGCGCGCGCCCTCGCGGCTAGCCGAATGTTGCACCGCCGCATGATTCAGACCGAAGGGATGCCCGATGAAAGCCACCCGCACCGTCCAGAAGATTCTCGCCGCCTATGAGGGGGAGAACCCAGGCGTGAAGGCCAAGCTGCACAGCATCCTGATGGCGGGAAAGCTGGGCGGCACCGGCAAGATGATCATCCTGCCGGTCGATCAAGGCTTTGAGCACGGCCCTGCGCGCAGCTTCGCCGCCAACCCCGAGGCTTATGATCCGCACTACCACTACCAACTCGCCATCGACGCCGGGCTGAACGCCTACGCCGCGCCGCTGGGGATGCTGGAGGCGGGGGCGGACACCTTCGCGGGCGCAATCCCCACCATCCTCAAGGTGAACTCGGCCAACGCCTTGCTGCCCGACGAGATGCCCAAGCATCAGGCGATCACGGCCTCGGTGGACGACGCGCTGCGGCTGGGCTGCGCCGCGATCGGCTTCACCATCTACCCCGGCTCGTCGGCGTCGCTGGAGATGTTCGAGGAGGTCGCCGCCATGCGCGCCGAGGCGGCGGCGCGGGGGCTGGCGACGGTGATCTGGTCCTACCCGCGCGGCGAAACCCTGAGCAAGGACGGCGAGACGGCGATGGACGTGACCGCCTACGCCGCGCAGATCGCGGCGCTGCTGGGCGCGCACATCATCAAGATCAAGCTCTGCACCGACCATCTGGAGCAGAAAGAGGCGAAGAAGGTCTTTCAGGACAAGAGCATCGCCATCGCGACGCAGGCCGACCGGGTGGCGGAATGCGTGCGCTCAGCCTTCAACGGGCGGCGGATCATGGTGTTCTCCGGCGGCGCCGCCAAGGG
>CAZRFB010000086.1:0-2114 GCA_964599185.1 uncultured Rhodobacterales bacterium
AGCACATGGCCGGTCTTGGGGCTGATCGGCAGGAACGGCGAATAGCTGTCGGGCCGCTCCTCGTTCACGCCGCCGAGCGTCGGCAGCATGATCGCCATGATCTCGTCATAGCGCTCCAGCGCGCGCATCAGCATCGCGTCGAAGGCGCCGGAGCGATAGACCTCGGTCGCGGAGCGGAATTCGTAGTCAAAGCCGAAGCGGTCGAGAAAATCGCGCAGCATGGCGTTGTTGTGGTGGCCGAAGCTGGGAAACTTGCCGAACGGGTCGCGCACCACGGTCAGCGGCAGGTTGAGATCCTCGGCCAGCATCGGCTGGTTGGGCACGTTGGTGGGAACCTTGCGCAGGCCGTCGAGATCGTCGGAAAAGCAGAACATCCGCGTGGGGATGTCGCACAGCGTCTCGAAGGCGCGGCGCACCATCGTCGTGCGCGCCACCTCGCCGAAGGTGCCGATATGCGGCAGGCCGGAGGGGCCGTAGCCGGTCTCGAACAGCACATAGCCCTTGGCCGGGTCCTTGCCGCCCAGCCGTTTCAGCAGCTTGCGCGCCTCCTCGAAGGGCCAGGCCTTGGCGGTCTCCGCCAGCGCGCGCAGGGCTGTCATGTCGGGCTTGCTCCTTGAAGTGCGGGCGCGGGCTGCGCGCCGGTTGGTCGCGCGCATCCGTATTGCCGCAGCGCGGAGGGGTCAATAATGTCGCGCGCGGGATAGCCCCCTTGAGGAAACGCCATGTCCGCCCCGTTCACCGCGCAGGATGCGCTTGTCGCCGCCATGGTGGTCACCGCCGCCGCCGACACCAACATGACTGACGCCGAGCGCGACACGGTGGCCGGCATCGTGGCGCTTTTGCCGGTGTTTCGCGGCTTTCCCGAAGGCCGTTTCGGCCAGATCAGCGACGTGGTGGTTGAGATGCTGGCCGAGGAGGACGGCATCGAGCAGCTGATGACGCTGCTCGACGACGTGCTGCCCGAGCGGCTGCGCGCCACCGCCTATGCGCTGGCCTGCGACGTGGCGGCGTCCGACGGCGCGGCGGCGATCGAGGAGTTGCGGCTGCTGGAGATCATGCGCCACCGCCTCGGCGTCGGCCGCCTGACCGCCGCCGCCATCGAGCGCGGCGCCCGCGCGCGCTATACGCGGCTCTGAGGGGCTTCGGGCGCCGCGTCGGCGTCGCCGTCGCTGAGAAGGGCGGGCGGCGTTTCGGGCAGCGCCGCGCCGGGCGCCAGAGTGCGCACTTTTGACCAGCTGCGCGGGCCGGTGAACAGCAGGAAATACAGGTCGCCCACCTTTTTCGAAAACAGGTTGCGCCACCACGAACCGCTGATCCGCCGCGCCGCGGTCAGCCGGTGGCCGCCGTCCACCACCACCCATTTCCCCTTCTGGCCGATGCGCGCGATGATCGGATCCAGCGGCACGAATCCGCGCTGCATGATCGACCGCTCAAGCCGCGCGAGGCGGGGGCTGTCCTCACGCCGATCATTCTTGAAGTTGATATGCGGCAGCATCTCGACGGGAAGCATCACCGCCGCGATCCCGTCGGAGAAGCTCAGGCGCGTGAGATCTTCGGGCGTCGCGATGCGCTGGATGGCGGGCGTCGCTGTCATGGTCGCCCCCCTGTTTCCCTGCGCGCCGCCACCCGCCGTGGCGCGGCGCATGATCTTTTTATACATCGTGCGGTTGAGCGCAACGCCTTGACCCCGCTTGACACCACCGCCGCGCCAAGCGATCCCGGCGCGTGATCTCTCTCGTCCGCCGCCCCAGCAGGATGCGCCGCCCATGACCTCCAGCAGCACCGATCCCGCGCCAGAGCCGACCGTCACGCAAGCGCTCGCCGCCGATCTGGGCCTCAAGCCGGACGAATACGCGCGCATCCTCGCCATTCTGGGCCGTGCGCCGAGCTATACCGAGCTGGGGATTTTCTCGGCGATGTGGAACGAGCATTGCTCCTACAAATCCTCGAAGAAATGGTTGCGCACCCTGCCCACCGAAGGGCCGCAGGTGATCTGCGGACCGGGCGAGAACGCGGGCGTGGTGGACATCGGCGCCAATGAGCACGGCGTCAAACAGGCGGTGGTGTTCAAGATGGAGAGCCACAACCACCCCAGCTATATCGAGCCCTATCAG
>CAZRFB010000087.1:0-2495 GCA_964599185.1 uncultured Rhodobacterales bacterium
GTCGAGCACCCGCTGCCCCGGCTTCAGGTCCAGCTTGGCGGCGATGTGGCGCTTTTTCGCAGTCTGCGCCGCCTCCAGCGTCTGCGCGCCGTCGGCCCAGTAGCCGCAGGAATACTGCATGTCGGCGTCGAGCATCAGCCGATAGAGGTCGTTGCCGATGTCGTAATGCGCCTGCGCGTTGCGCATCGCCCGCGACAGGGTGTTGTAGGTCAGCAGCCGCCGCCCGCGCCGCGCCAGTCCATTCCAGAAGATCTGGCTTGGCGTGGCGTTGAAGTGGCGCTTGTTGACGAAGAACACCTCCATCAGGTCATAGATGTCGCCCTGCTCCATGATCAGCGCGCCGTCCATGAACGCCTCGCCCGCGTTCAGCTCCGGATTGAGGAAAATGCGCCAATCAAAGCTGCGGTCTGTGATTCTGATCGCCGCGTGCGGGCCGTCTCCATCGCCGAACACATGGCTCTCGCCATCTGGGCCGGTGACGGTGAGACGGCCCTTGCGCACGGCCTTCGCCAGCAATTTCGGCAAGAACCGCATGTCCGCCCCCCGTCGCCGCCCTCAATGGTCGCCCCCGGTCGCCCGCCGTCGCCCGCCGTCTCCGCCCGACCCTTGCGCCCGGCGACGGCGCAGCGCAAGGCGCGCCGACGCCGCCTTAGCCGCGCAGGTCGGCGATGAAGCGGTCGAGGTCGCCCTGCCGCGCCTCCACCATCGCGGCGAACTCCTCGCGCTGGGTGATGGCGAGCGACACGCCCTCGGCCACCACGTCCACGATCCGCAGATCGCCGCTGCGGTCGCTCACCAGCCAGTCGAGCTTCACGTCCTGCACGCCTGCGGCGCGCAGCGCGCTGCTGACCAGAACGCCGCGCGCGCCGGCGTCCTGCGCGCCGGTCACCACCAGCGTCTGGCCGTTGTAATTGCCGATGCTCTTGGTGTAGCTGCGCACCGCATGGGCCTCGAAAGCCTCAAGAAACGCCGCCTGCTGCGCCTCAGACATCTGCCGCCAGTTCAGCCCCATGGTGAAACGGCCGATCTGCGGCAGCGCCGCCGCGCGGCGAAACAGCGTGAGAAACTCGTCCGCGCGCTCCTGCCCCGGCTTGGCGGTGCGCAGGATTTCGATGAGATGGTCGCCCATCGTCTCGATGAAATTCCGCGCGGCGGCCACGTCGGTCGCGCGCGCGGGCGTCAGCGGCGCCAGCGCGCCCAGCGCGATCAGGCTGAGCGCGAATCGGCGGCGGGTCATCTGCATCATCTGTCTCTCTCACTTTCGATGGGCGCCGCCGCCTTGCGAAAGGCGCGACTCACTCGGCGAAGATATCGGGAAGGCTCTCGACATCCACAACGCCATGTGCAGCCTGAGCGCGGCGGCTTTGGACATACGCCGCCCGCAAAGTGACATAGCTGTCCTCGCTCTCGTAGAGCACCTGATCCACGATCTCGAAATTTTCGGAGCGCGCGACCACCGGCGGCACGGTGAAGCGCCCGACCGTGGCCAGCGTCTGGCCCAGACCGTCGCCGACCGTGACATAGGTCAGCGGATCGAGGCCGAAATCGACCAGCCTGCCCACCGCGTCGCGCCCGGTGGAGGGGCCAAACAGCGGCAGCATGATGAACGGCCCCTCGTTGGCGTCATGCGACGCCAGCGTGAGGCCGAAATCGGTCGGGTCATACGGCAGGCCGAACTCGGTGGCGGGGTCGAGCAGACCGCCCGCGCCGACGATGGTGTTGACGCCGAATCGGCCCAGCGTCGCCAGCGCCTCATCCACGTCGCCCTGGAAGATGTTGTTGAAGAAAACCACCGGCAGGCGCAGGTGATCAACAAAGTTGCCGATCATGTGCTGGAACAACGCGGGCGTCACCGCGTCATAGGCGATGGCCGCGGGACGCAGCGCCACGGTGTCGGCGGCGACGTTGAAACTGTGCACCGCACGGTTGACGTTCTCGTACGGGTCGGCGATCAGAGCGCCGGGTTCGGCCTCGACCGCGCAGCCCGCCAGCGCCGACAGCGCCAGAACGCCGAGCGCCCCCTTTGCGGATTTGAACGTCATGAGCGCAACAGCCTCCATTCGTCAGGCGGGATCGCCCCTCCTGGTCCTGCGTAACATTCCTCTGGCCGCAAAGCCGACAATGTTCAAGACCATCAAGCACGACAAAGCGGGCGTGTGTCGCCCGCGAAACGCCGCCATGCTATTGCATCACATATTGGCTACATCTTAACCGGGGCGCGTCACGCGCCATCAGTGTCTTTTACCGGGGGTGTCATGAACCGGAACGCCGACCATGGACTGGCCGAACTGCGCGGCGCGCTGGCGGCGTCGCGCACGCTGTTCATCGGCGTGGCGGTGTTCAGCTTTTTCGTGAACCTGCTGATGCTGACCGGGCCGCTGTTCATGCTCCAGGTCTATGACCGGGTGCTCGCCAGCCGGTCGGAGGCGACGCTGCTGACGCTGTTTTTGCTGATCACGGCGCTGTTTGCGCTGATGGGCGTGCTGGATTTCGCG
>CAZRFB010000088.1:0-1794 GCA_964599185.1 uncultured Rhodobacterales bacterium
GACCGCGCCCGCACCGACGACCCCGCCGCGCTGTCGCAGACCAACAAGGCGTTTCACCGCCAGCTGCACCGCGCCTCGCACAACCGCTACCTGATCCAGATGCTCGACGCGATGCGCCGGTCGCTGGCGCTGTTGTCCTCCACCACGCTCGCCGCGCCGGGGCGCGGGGCGCAGTCGGTGGCGGAGCATGGCGCCATCGTCGCCGCCATCGCCGCGCGCGACGAGGACGCCGCCGACGCCGCCGCGCGCCGCCACATCGCCAACGCGCTGGGCGCGCGGCTGCGGCTGGAGGCGCACCGCTAGAGCGCCATCCGACCGGCGTGAAACGAGGATCGGAAAAATTGCGCGTAAAAGCAAAATACCACAGCGACGGACCTGACCCTGGCAGGTCCGTCGCTCTAGAGCCGGAACATCACCCCCACGGCGTAGGCGATCACTGCGCAGACCCCGCCCACCGCCACCGTCTCACCCACCGAGCGCGCCACGGTTTCGGTGGTCACCCGCCAGCGCACCAGCCCCAGCAGCGCCAGCGCGCCGAAGGTCGCCAGCACCGACAGCGCGAAGGTGCGCCCGTCCGGCGGCAGCAGGAAATAGGGGATCAGCGGGATGCACCCGAACAGGATGAACGCCGTGAACGTGGTCAGCGCGGTGACGCTGGGCACCTCGTCCGTCGGATCGGCCATGCCCATCTCGTGCCGCATCATGAAATCGGCGGCGAGGTCGGGATAGCGGATGTAGAGATCGGCGAAGCGCGCGGCGTCCTCGTAATCGACGCCCTTGGCGGTCAGCAGATCGCGGATCTCGGCGCGCTCGCCGTCGGGGTTTTTGCGTATCTCCGCCAGCTCTCCGGCGCGCACCGCGAAATACACGTCGCGCTGCGAGCGGGCGGAGAGAAACGCGCCCAAGCCCATCGCGGTCGCGTCGGAGAACAGGTTGGCCAGCCCGAACAGCAGCACCGCCACCGCGCCCACCAGCGCGGTGTCGCCGCCCATCGCCGCGCCCGCGAACCCCGCCACCACCGCGAAGGTGGTCACGATGCCGTCGTTGCCGCCATAGACCACTTCGCGCAGGTTGCCCGCGATCCGGCCCACCGGATGTTCGGCGCGCAGCCGCGCCGTGACCGCCTCGATGCTCTCCATGCGCTGGTTCCGCCGTCCGCTTGCTGGGGTGCGCGATCATCGGTCACAAAGCCGCGATTTGACAGCCCGCCGCCCCGCGCGCCAACGTCGCGGCCCCGAGCATGAGGAGACCGCCGATATGGACGCCGAAGCCCTGCGCGCGCTGCAGGCCCCGCTCAAGCAGCGCTATCGCGACGACCCCGCCGCCGCCGTGATCACCCTGCGCGCGACCGGCGCGCTCGACGATCAGGCGGTGGCGTGCAAGATCGAGACCGGCCAGGCGCTGAAAGTGGCCGGGCTGCATCCCGCCACGGGGGGCGACGGCATGGCGCTGTGCTCGGGCGACATGCTGCTGGAGGCGCTGGTCGCCTGCGCGGGCGTCACGCTGAAGGCGGTGGCGGTGGCGATCGGGGTCGATCTTCGCGCCGGCAGGGTCAGCGCCGAGGGCGATCTGGATTTTCGCGGCACGCTGGGCGTGGCCAAGGATGCAGCCGTCGGCTTTCGCGAAATCCGGCTGCGCTTTGACGTGGACACCAATGCGGACGAGGCGACGCTGGCGCAGCTTCTGAAGCTGACCGAGCGCTATTGCGTGGTCTATCAGACCATCCGCAGCGGCCCGCCGGTGGCGGTGAGCATGGTCAACGCGGGGTAAGCGCGGCGCGGGGGCAGGGGGGAC
>CAZRFB010000089.1:0-2453 GCA_964599185.1 uncultured Rhodobacterales bacterium
GTCTCCAGCGCCGCCAGCGTCACCGGCCCGGTGTCGGCGTCGCCCTTGCTCAGGATGCGGGCGAAGCGTTCGGCGTAGCGGTTGCGAAACTCCGGCGTGCGGGAGTGGTAGAGGCCCGCCGCCTGATCCCACGACCCGCCCTCGGCGTGCAGCCCCTTGAGAAACCGCGCGGCGTAGTCGGCGTTGGCGGCGGGGTCGAACATCGCCTCGACCGACGCGAACGCCTGCCCGTGCCAGCGGTGGTTGAGCTGGAAGCAGCCCACGTCGAAGCTGCGCGCGCCGCGCGCCTGTTCGCGCGCCACATAGGCCAGCGCCTCGGCGCGGCTGTCGAACCAGTGGCCCGCGCCCTCCATGTTCACGGTCCAGGGCCAGGGTTGCAGCGCGCCGCCATACGCCCGCCCGGTCTCGGTGCGGGTGAGCGCGCGCATCACCGCGCGCGGCACGCCGTGCGCGTCGGCGGCGCGGTCGGCGACGGCGAGGCAGATCGCGGCGGGGTTTGCGGCGGGGAAACCGCTGGCGAGGGCGGGGGCGAGGCTCAGGGCCAGCGCGCCCGCCAGCCGGATCAGGCGCAGCGGGGCCATCTCAGCCGCCCGCGATCAGGTCCAGGATGCGGCGCTGATAGAACTCCACCAGGATCGTGCCGGTGGCGCCCATCGAGACCCAGAACACCACCGCGATCGCGGCGACCTTGGGCACGAAGGTCAGCGTCATCTCCTGCACCGAGGTCAGCGCCTGCACCAGGCCGATGGCGACGCCCACCACCAGCGCGGTCGCCAGCACCGGCGTCGAGACCACCAGCGTCACCCACAGCGTCTCGCGCAGCAGATCGAGGATCAGGCCTTCGGTCATCACCCGTCAGACCGGCATGCGCAGGATTTCGTTGTAGGCTTCCACCACCTTGTCGCGCACGGTGGTCGCCGTCTCCACCGCCAGTTCGGTCTGCGCCAGCGCCTGCACCACCGACTGCGCGTCGGCGCGGCCGGCGAGGCCCGATTGCACGGTCTGCTCCGCGCCGCGCACCGCGCGCAGCGTCTCCATGGCGCTGGCCTGCAACGCCTTGCCGAAGTCGGTGCGCTGCTGGTCGGCGCCGGGCTGGGTGGGGCGGACGGCGGTTTGGGCGGCGCCGTAGAGTTTGCCGGCGAGAGGGGCGCGAACGTCCATTCAGATCACCGCTTCAAGAGGTCAAGGAGCGCCGCGCTCATGCGGCGGGTCTGGTCGAAGATGCGCAGGTTGGCCTCGTAGCTGCGCTGCGCCTCGCGCGCGTCGGCGACCTCCATCACCAACTCGACGCTGGAGCCTTGGTAATAGCCCTCCGCGTCGGCCATCGGGTGCGCCGGGTCGTGGATCTTCGGCAGCTCGGCGGGGTCCAGCGTCACGCCGCCCACCGCCACGCCGCCGTTTTCGCTGTTGACGTCGAAGGTCAGCATCTTGCGGCGAAAGCCGGGGGTGTCGGCGTTGGCGATGTTCTCGGAGATGATGCGCAGGCGGCGGCTCTGCGCCTCCATGCCCGAGGTCGCCACGCTCATCACGTTGGGAAGGTCGGCCATTGCTTGTGTCCTCCCTTACCGGCGCCCGAGGCCAAGGCGCAGGATGTCCAGCGTCTTGCCGTAGATGGTCATCGCGCGGTCCTGCGCGCCCATCGCCTCTGTGGCGCGCGCCAGCTGTTCCGGCAGCGACACGTCGTTGCCGTTGGGGCTGGCGGCGCCGAAGGCGGTGTCGGGGCGCGGGTCATAGACCTGGGCGCCGCCCGCGTTGAAATGGCTGGGGCGCGTGGCGCGCGCGGCGTATTCGTCGCGCAGCGCCGCCTCGAACGGTGGAAGGTCGCGGGCGTGATATCCGGGGGTGTCGGCGTTGGCGATGTTCTGCGCCACAAGCGCATGGCGCCCGGACGCATGGCGCGCCAGACCTTCGGCCAGCTTCAGGATCGCGAGATCGCTCATGTGGGTTTCTCCCATCGCATCGCAACCTGTGCTTAAGCCCTGAGGGGTTATCGAAAGGTGAGCGCCAGGCGAAAAATACGGAGCATTGTCATGATCGGCCTCGACGCGCTGGCCACCCAGATCGACCGGCTGCGCCCGCTGCGCGTCTGGGGCGAGGTGACGGCGGTGGACAGCGCCAGCTTGCGCATCGGCGGGCTGGGGCGCGCCGGGCGGCGCGGCGACCGGGTGCGCGTCACGCCGCAGGGCCGCGCGCCGGTGCTGGCCGAGATCGTCGCGCTCGACGGGCAGGGCGCGCGGGCGATGTGGTTCGGCTCGGGCGAGGGCGTGGCGGTGGGCGACCGGGCGTGGCTGGAGCCGGAGGACGGCGTCAGGCCCAGCCGCGCGTGGATCGGCCGCGTGGTGGACGCCTTCGGCCATCCGATGGACGGCCGCCCGCTGGCCGACGGGCCGCGCCTGGCGCCGCTGCGCCGCAGCCCGCCGCCAGCCGCGCAGCGCCGCGCGATGGGGGCGCGG
>CAZRFB010000090.1:0-6235 GCA_964599185.1 uncultured Rhodobacterales bacterium
AGCCCGCCACCAGACCGATGGCGAGGGTCGCAAGCAGACCGGTGAGAGAGATGTTCATGGGCGCTCCTGCATCCTGTCGCCGCATCCTGCGCCGATCCGGCGCGGATGGCGAGGGGGCCGCTCAGGCGTAGGCGAACCACAAAAGGAACGCGCCGAGCGCAAGCCGATACAGCACGAACGGCGTCATCGACCAGGTGCGCAGCATCCGCATCAGGAACGCCAGCGCCAGCAGCGCCGCGATGAACGACAGGATCGCGGCGGCCAGTGCGTCGAAGCCCAGCGCCGCGTCGCCCGAGCGCAGCAGCTTGAGCGCCAGGTAGCCGCCGACCGCCATGGTGGCCGGGATCGACATCACCAGCGACAGCCGCGCCGCCTCGACCCGGTCATAGCCCATCGCGCGCGCCGCGCTCATGGTGACGCCAGAACGCGAGACGCCGGGGATGATCGAGATCGCCTGCGCCAGCCCTATCGCCACCGCACCGGAAATTCCCCATGATCCCAGAGCCTTGCCGCCGCCGCCAAAGCGGTCCGCCAGCCAGAGGACCACGGCGAAGATAATCGTCGTCCAGGCGATCAGCGCGACCGAGCGCAGCGCTTCGTCCGCCCCGGTGGCGGCGATGGCGGCGCCGACGATCACCACCGGCACGGTGGCGACCGCCAGCATCGTCACCAGCCGCGCGTCTTCGTCACGCGCCCGGCCGCGCGCCAGCGCCAGCACGCCCCGGACCAGGCGCATGGTTTCATGGCGGAAAAACAGCATCACCGCCGCCAGCGTGCCGACATGCACGGCCGCGTCGATGGCCAGCCCCTGATCGGCCTCGCCGGTCAGCGCCGGGAACAGAATCAGGTGCGCCGAGGAACTGATCGGCAGGAACTCCGCCACCCCCTGGATGAGCGCGAGGATCACGAGGTCGAGCAGGGGCATGGACTCACTCTCCGAAAATACAGGTGACCTATCCGGCGAGTCTGTTTCTAACTTATTGATATTCCGCATGATACAGGAAAAATTTCGTTGTTTTGGGAATTTTATGTCAGTGCTTATGACGTTGTTTTGGCGCCCCTGCGGCCTCACGACGCCCTTCAGGTCGGAGAGAATCGTATTTACGTCAGTATTGCTGTCTTTATCGCGACGCCAAGCTGATTTATGCAGCTTTGGTGAATGCTCGATGCGGAGAGGTCGTCGCCATGGCGCAGAAAATGCTGAAGTTCGTCTCGGTGTCGCGCCAGACGCCCGACAAGCGCGCGGCCGAGGCGCGGCGCGAGGATTTTCACGAGATCTATCGCGAATACGCCGACGCCAAGGCGACCGAGCAGGCTTCGCGGTGCAGCCAGTGCGGCATCCCGTTCTGTCAGTCGCATTGCCCCTTGCACAACAACATCCCCGACTGGCTGAAGCTGACCGCCGAGGGCCGGCTCGAAGAAGCCTATGAGATCAGCCAGGCGACCAATACTTTCCCCGAGATTTGCGGGCGCATCTGCCCGCAGGACCGGCTTTGCGAAGGCTCCTGCGTGATCGAGCAGTCGGGCCACGGCACGGTGACGATCGGCGCCATCGAGAAATACATCACCGACACGGCGTTCGACGAGGGCTGGGTGAAGCCGATCCAGCCGCGCGTGGAGCGGCCCGAGAGCGTCGCGATCATCGGCGCCGGGCCCGCGGGCCTGTCGGCGGCGGACATGCTGCGCCGCCGCGGCTTTCAGGTGACGGTCTATGACCGCCACGACCGCGCGGGCGGCCTGCTGACCTACGGCATCCCCGGCTTCAAGCTGGAGAAGGACGTGGTGATGAAGCGAATCGCCCATCTGCGCGCAGGCGGCGTGAGCTTCCGGCTGGATTGCGAGATCGGAACCGCCCATTCCTTCAAGGCCTTGCAGGAGCAATACGGCGCCATCCTGATCGCGACCGGGGTCTACAAGCCGCGCGACATCGGCGGGCCGGGCGCGGGGCTGGACGGGATCGTTCCGGCGCTCGACTTCCTGATCGCCTCCAACCGCAAGAGTTTCGGCGACGCCGTGCCCGCCTTCGACAGCGGCGCGCTGAACGCCGAGGGCAAGAACGTGGTGGTGATCGGCGGCGGCGACACGGCGATGGACTGCGTGCGCACGGCGGTGCGCCAGGGCGCGACATCGGTGAAATGCCTCTACCGCCGCGACCGCGCCAACATGCCCGGCAGCCAGCGCGAGGTCGCCAACGCCGAAGAAGAAGGCGTTGAATTCATTTGGCTTTCCGCGCCAAAAGCGTTCGCTGGCGAAGGCCGCGTCAAGGGCGTGCGCGCCGTGCGGATGCGGCTGGGCGCGCCCGACGCCACCGGGCGGCAGGCGCCGGAGGAGATCGCGGGCTCGGAGGAGACGCTGCCCTGCGATCTGGCGATCAAGGCGCTGGGCTTCGAGCCGGAGGACATCGTGCGGCTGTGGGGCGTGGAGGGGCTGGAGGTGACGCGCTGGGGCACGGTCAAGGCCGACTTCCGCACCAAACAGACCTCGATTCCAGGCGTTTATGCGGCGGGCGACATCGTGCGCGGCGCCTCGCTGGTGGTCTGGGCGATCCGCGACGGGCGCGAGGCGGCGGACGCCATCGCCGCGCAGTTCGACGCGGCGGCTGGGTCTGCGGCGAGCGTGGCGGCGGAGTGACGGCAAAAAAGGGCATGGATGCTGACGTATCCATGCGCCAGCGCGCGGTCATCTTGATGAACGCTGTGCGCTGGCGAGGCGAAAATGACGGTCGTCGCGCCGATGCGCGACGGGTTGAACCGGTTTAACGCGCCGTTTGGCGCCGCTTACTCGCCTCAAGGTTGTGGCGATTAGGCAAGATGAAGAAGGTATCCGCCGTCGGCGCGCGCCGCGCGCGTCCACGCCCGGAAGGAGACACGCCATGACCACATTCGACGCCGCCTGGGCCGCCCGCCACGACGCCGCGCGCAAGCGCCTCGCCGAGACCGGCATGTTCCGCGAGGAGGACGAGCATTCCTCCTGCGGCGTCGGCTTCGTGGTGGCGGTGGACGGCAAGCCCCGGCGCGCAGTGGTGGAGAACGGCATCGCCGCGCTCAAGGCGATCTGGCATCGCGGCGCGGTGGACGCCGACGGCAAGACCGGCGACGGCGCCGGCATCCACATCCAGATCCCGACCCGGTTCTTCCAGGACCAGATCCAGCGCACCGGCCACGAGGCGGGCGACGAGATGATCGCGGTCGGCATGGTGTTCCTGCCGCGCGCCGACCTTGGCGCGCAGGAGACCTGCCGCACCATCGTCGAGACCGAGGTGCTGCGGCAGGGCTACTATATCTACGGCTGGCGGCAGGTGCCGATGAACATCGCGGTGCTGGGCGAGAAGGCCAACGCCACCCGGCCCGAGATCGAGCAGATCATCCTCGGCAACACCCGCGGCGTGGACGCCGAGACCTTCGAGCGCGAGCTCTATGTGATCCGCCGCCGCATCGAGAAGGCCGCCGCCGCCATCGCGGCGCCGTCGTTCTATGTGTGCTCGCTGTCGTGCCGCAGCGTGATCTACAAGGGCATGATGCTGGCCGAGCAGGTGGCGGAGTTCTATCCCGACCTCAAGGACGAGCGCTTCGAGAGCGCGTTTGCGATCTATCACCAGCGCTACAGCACCAACACGTTCCCGCAGTGGTGGCTGGCGCAGCCGTTCCGGATGCTGGCGCACAACGGCGAGATCAACACGCTGAAGGGCAACCTCAACTGGATGAAGAGCCATGAGATCCGCATGGCGTCGGCTTCGTTCGGCGAGCTGGCCGAGGAGATCAAGCCCATCGTGCCGCAAGGCTCGTCCGACAGCGCGGCGCTGGACGCGGTGTTCGAGGTGATGGTGCGCGCCGGGCGCAACGCGCCGATGGCCAAGACCATGCTGATCCCCGAGGCCTGGTCGAACAACGCCACCGTGATGCCGGAGGCGTGGCGGGCGATGTACGCCTACTCCAACGCGGTGATGGAGCCGTGGGACGGCCCCGCCGCGATCTGCGCCACCGACGGCCGCTGGGTGATGGCGGGGCTGGACCGCAACGGCCTGCGCCCGATGCGCTATGTCGTGACCGGCGACGGGCTGGTGATCGCGGGCAGCGAGATCGGCATGGTGCCGGTCGATGAGACGACGGTGATCGAGAAGGGCCGCCTGGGGCCGGGGCAGATGCTGGCGGTGGACATGGCCGAGCAGCGGCTGCTGCGCGACGCCGAGATCAAGAACCAGCTCGCCAGCGCCCAGCCCTTCGACGAGTGGACCGAGAAGGTCGCCAACGTCGAGGCGCAGCTGGCGGGCCTGAGCGAGCCGTCGCTGTTCGACGCGGGCGAGGTGCGCCGCCGCCAGATCGCTGCGGGCTATAGCGTCGAGGAGCTGGAGAGCATCCTGCATCCGATGGCCGAGGACGCCAAGGAGACGCTGGGCAGCATGGGCGACGACACGCCGGTCGCGGTGCTGTCGGACCAGTATCGCCCGCTGAGCCATTTCTTCCGGCAGAACTTCAGCCAGGTGACCAACCCGGCGATCGACAGCTTGCGCGAACACCGGGTGATGAGCCTGAAAACCCGGTTCGGCAACCTCAAGAACGTGCTGGACCAGGACAGCAGCCAGACCGAGATCTTCACCATCGACAGCCCGGTGGTCTCGAACGGCCAGTTCGAGGCGCTGCGCGCGGCGGTGGCCGACGGCGTGCGGGTGATCGACTGCACCATCGCGACCGACGCGCCGCGCGAGGCGCTGCGCGCGGCGCTGACGCGGGTGCGCCACGAGGCGGAGGAGGCGGTGCGCGCGGGCGTGGGCCACCTGATCCTGACCGACGAGGCCGTGGGGCCCGACCGGATGGCGATGCCGATGATCCTCGCCACCTCCGCCGTGCACACCTGGCTGACGCGGCAGGGCCTGCGCACCTTCACCTCGATCAACGTGCGCGCGGCGGAGTGCATCGACCCGCATTACTTCGCGGTGCTGATCGGCTGCGGCGCGACCACGGTGAACCCGTATCTGGCGCAGGAATCGATCCGGCTGCGGGTGGAGAAGGGCCTGCTGGAGATGAGCTTCGAGCAGGCGACGGCCAATTACCGCGAGGCGATCAACCAGGGGCTGCTCAAGGTGATGTCGAAGATGGGCATCTCGGTGATCAGCAGCTATCGCGGCGGCCTGAACTTCGAGGCGGTGGGCCTCAGCCGCGCGGTGGTGGCGGAGTATTTCCCCGGCATGACCAGCCGCATCAGCGGCATCGGCCTGACCGGCCTGCACCGCAAGGCCGCCGACATCCACGCGCGCGCCTATCGCTCGGGCGTCGAGACGCTGCCGATCGGTGGCATCTACAAGTATCGCCGCTCCGGCGAGACCCACGCCTGGCAGGCGGCGCTGATCCACACGCTGCAGCGCGCCTGCGACACCGGGGCGTTCGAGACGTTCCGGCAGTATTCGGCGGGGATGCGCGCCCTGCCGCCGATCCACCTGCGCGACCTGCTCGACTTCAAGCCGCGCGGCAAGACGGTGGCGATCGACAAGGTCGAGAGCATCACCTCGATCCGCAAGCGGTTCGTGACGCCGGGCATGAGCCTGGGCGCGCTCAGCCCCGAGGCGCACAAGACGCTCAACATCGCCATGAACCGCATTGGCGCCAAATCGGATTCGGGCGAAGGCGGCGAGGACCCCAGGCACTTCCACCCGGAGGCCAACGGCGACAACCCGTCGGCCAAGATCAAGCAGGTGGCGTCGGGCCGGTTCGGCGTGACGGCGGAATACCTCAACAACTGCCGCGAGCTGGAGATCAAGATCGCTCAGGGAGCGAAACCCGGCGAGGGCGGTCGGCTGCCCGGCTTCAAGGTGACCGAGATGATCGCCAAGCTGCGCCATGCCACGCCGGGCGTGACGCTGATCTCGCCGCCGCCGCACCACGACATCTATTCCATCGAGGATCTGGCGCAGCTGATCTACGACCTCAAGCAGATCAACCCCGAGGCCAAGGTCTGCGTGAAGCTGGTGGCGCAGTCCGGCGTCGGCACCATCGCGGCGGGCGTGGCCAAGGCCAAGGCCGACGTGATCCTGATCGCGGGCCACAACGGCGGCACCGGCGCCAGCCCGCAGACCAGCATCAAGTATGCCGGCCTGCCGTGGGAGATGGGGCTGACCGAGGCGCATCAGGTGCTGGCGCTCAACAACCTGCGCGACCGCGTGACGCTGCGCACCGACGGCGGCCTGCGCACCGGCCGCGACATCGTGATCGCGGCGATGATGGGGGCGGAGGAATTCGGC